>JANQHY010000117.1 GCA_028282395.1 Gammaproteobacteria bacterium | reverse complement strand
CGGTAATAGTACTCACCGCATTTTCAATCGGGCGGCTTACTTGATCTTGCATATAATCGGCACTGGCGCCGGTTAAGGTAGTGTGAATGCCAATCGTAGGGTTCTCAATACTGGGGTAGCCACTAACGGATAAGCGTTGAAAACAGATAACACCAATCATGACAATTAATAAATTAATGACAATAGTGAATACTGGGTTTTTAATACAAAAGTGAGGTAATGACAAATGTTCTCTCCTAAGGGCTTACGGTTACTTGACTGCCATCCTTTAACTTTTCCTGGCCAGCTGTGACAACTTGATCGCCAAGTTTTAAGCCCTGTTTGACGACGACTTTATTGCTAATATGCTGGCCAATTTTAATTGCTTTAGCTGTGGCACGACCATTGTTGATTAGATAAACTTCGACACCACTAATCGTCGGGACTAGTGCAGAGTTGGGGATCACCAATACCTTTTTAGCATTGCCGACCTCTTGGATAATTTGAACATACATTCCTGACGTGAGCGCATTATGATCTGTCCCATCACCACTCGTCTCATTGTCAATCAGTGCATGGACAGCAATGGTGTTGGTGTCGGTATCGAGAATTGGGGAGACAAAGCTAACTTTTCCCTTGAAAGAGCGTTTGGGGTAAGCATCGCTTTTTACAGTAACTCGCTGACCAACTTTCAGTTGCGCAAAATACTCTCCCGGCACACTATATTTTGCTAAGAGTTTATCAGTGTTAACTAAACGGACTAATGGTTGGCCAACGGCCACATAAGCACCCACATTGGCTGAACTGCTACCAAGATTGCCAGTAAAGGGAGCATGTAGTGTCATTTGGTCGACTTTGCTCTGTGTTAATGCCATTTCTGCCTGCTGTGCGCGCATATCACTAAATGCTGAATCAAGTGTCTGTTGACTAGTAATGCCGCGAGCTGCCAGTGATTTATAGCGCTTATAATCGGTGGTTAAGGTTTCCAGTTTCACTCTATCGGCATTTAACTGTGCGCGATAAATATCGTCGTTGAGAACTATTAACGCCTGCCCTTTTTTTACTCGCTCGCCAGGCGAGAATTTGACAGCACGAATAGTACCAGCAATTAGCGGGGTAATCATCACCGATTTTTGTGCCTCTAAAAGACCAATTAGTGATAGAGTCGGTGACTGTAGTTGTTGGCTAACTTTTGCTGCTCGGATGGCTATTGCGCTGGAAGTGGTGGTGTGGCGTGACTTTTTAGGTAAATAAAACCAGACGACGATAATTATCAAGATGATCAGCAATAGTGTTACTAGCAGTTTTGGTATCATTTTTTTCACGCTGTTCTCTCCTTACCTATTGCTTTAGCTAGAAAAACGCTATTCCCAATGGTATTAGTTTCTCCATGAGGAACGCCAATAATCATTGTAGCGTACAATTATTTCACCTGCTAGCTAACTGCTGCGTTGGTGAGAAAAATTGTAATAAATTGCTGCTGGTGCTATTATTCTTTGGCTCTAATTGGCGATATTGTTGAAGAGAAAATAGTAGAGAGAGAACGTGGTAGCAATTACATTACCTGATAGCAGTAGAAAAGAGTTTGATGGCGCAGTGACCGTTGCAGAGGTGGCTGCTAGTATTAGTCCTCGGTTGGCCAAGGCGGCGCTGGCAGGTGAGTTAGATGGCGAGCGCCTGGTTGATACCAGCCATCAGATTGATGCCGATAGTCAGTTAACAATTATCACTGCAGAACAACCACTGGGTTTAGAGATCATTCGTCACTCAACTGCTCATCTATTAGCACAAGCCGTGAAGCAGTTATTTCCTTCTGCCCAAGTAACCATTGGTCCGGTTATTGAAGATGGTTTCTATTATGATTTCTCCTTTGAGCGTCCATTTACGCCTGATGACCTTGAAGCGATTGAAGCGCGTATGGCCGAATTGGCCAAGCAGGATCTAAATGTGATGCGTGAAGAGACATCACGCGATGAAGCGATAGCAATTTTTCGTGCCTTGGGCGAACATTATAAAGTTGAAATCATTGAAGGTATTGAGAGTGATCAACCACTATCTCTCTATCGTCAGGGGGATTTTGTTGACCTTTGTCGTGGCCCACATGTTCCCTCCACGAGCCAACTCAAGGCATTTAAATTGATGAAAGTGGCTGGCGCTTATTGGCGTGGTGATGCTAATAATGAGATGCTACAGCGTATCTATGGTACGGCTTGGGCCGATAAAAAAGCGCTCAAGGCCTATTTACAGCGGTTGGAAGAGGCAAAGAAGCGTGACCACCGCCTATTGGCAAAACAGATGGATCTCTTTCATGTTCAGGAAGAGGCGCCTGGTATGGTGTTTTGGCATGATGCTGGCTGGCGTGTTTTCCAGATCATTGAGCAGTATATGCGTGATAAATTACGCCAGAATGGTTACCTTGAAGTGAAAACCCCGCAAATGGTTGATCGTGTATTATGGGAGAAATCTGGTCACTGGGAGAACTACCAGCAGGAGATGTTTATCACGGAATCAGAGAAGCGCACATTTGCCGTGAAACCGATGAGCTGTCCATGCCATGTACAGATTTTCAATCAGGGGGTGAAAAGCTATCGTGACCTACCTTTGCGGATGGCTGAGTTTGGCTGCTGTCACCGTAATGAGCCATCGGGAACGCTGCATGGGTTGATGCGGGTGCGTAATTTTGTTCAAGATGATGCCCACATTTTCTGTACTGAAGAGCAGATTCAGGCGGAAGCTACCGCATTTGTACGCTTGTTGCGTGAAGTATATAGTGATTTTGGCTTTGATGAGGTAGAGATCGCTATTTCAACTCGCCCAGATAAACGCATTGGTGATGATGCCTTATGGGATCGTGCTGAAGCAGCGCTAAAACAGGCGTTAGAGTCGCTACAGATAGGCTGGTCAATTAAAGAGGGCGACGGGGCTTTTTATGGTCCGAAGATCGATTTCTCTTTGAAAGACTGTTTAGGGCGGATATGGCAGCTAGGTACGCTACAATTGGATTATGCGCTGCCAGGGCGGCTGGGTGCTGAATATGTTGCTGAGGATGGTGGTCGCTATGCGCCGGTAATCCTGCACCGGGCAATTTTTGGTTCGTTTGAACGCTTTATTGGTGTGTTGTTGGAGCATTATGCGGGCAAATTGCCGCTATGGTTGGCGCCAATACAAATAGTGGTGCTCAATATCTCTGAGCATCAAAGTGATTATGCACAACAGCTGCTAGCACAATTGCAGGATGCTGGGCTAAGGGCGGCGGTTGACTTGCGTAATGAAAAAATTGGGTTTAAAATTCGTGAGTTCACGCTTAAACGCACACCTTATCTAGTGGTTGTGGGCGATCGTGAAATGGAAGCCGGCACGGTTTCATTACGAACCCAGGCCGGGGAGGATTTAGGCAGTATGAGTATGGAGAAGTTGCTAGCACGTCTGCATGATGAAATTAGGCAGCGTGGCAAATAGAGAGAGTAAGAAGGGGGAGATTATTAATAGCGCAAATAACAAGGCAAAGCCGGGCACAGGGAGTAAGAAAACACGGTTAAATGAAGAGATTCGTGTTCCAAGAATACGCTTGATTGATGCTGACGGTGAACAGCGGGGAGAGGTTGCAACAAGAGATGCACAGCGAGAGGCCAATGAGGCTGGATTGGATTTGGTTGAAGTAGCGCCGAATGCTAACCCGCCAGTTTGCCGGATTATGGATTATGGTAAATACCTCTTCCAGCAAAGTAAGAAGAATAAGGCCAAACGGGTGCAGATTAAGCAGATTAACTTTACTGCACGCACAGAAGGTCGCGATTATGAAATCAAGCGTGATAATTTGATTAAGTTTCTTAAGCAGGGCCATAAAATTAAAGTTATGTTACGTTTCCGTGGCCGTGAGGTTGAGCATGCTGATCTTGGAATGGCGCTGATGCAGCAGCTCCAGCACGATTTAGAGCCTTATGGTACAGTTGAGCAGGCGCCAAAACGTGAACGGCGGCAGATTATCATGCTGATGGCCCCAGGTGCTACGAAAGATAAGGCTACCTCGTAATACATGGCGTTAGTCGCCATTTATAGCGCAAATAGATGCAAATTGAGGGTAGTAATCGCCTATTGAACGTGATACTATGGCCCGCTCAATAATGATTGAATTGACCAACAGTCGAAAAATCGGCACAATAGGCCGGATTTCAGTAGCGGCTGTGAGAGGAGAGAGACAATGGCAGCAAAGAAACATAAGACCGTCAGCGGTGCTAAGAAGCGATTTAAACGCTCTGCCAGCGGTAAATTGAAATGTAAAAATATGAATCGTCGCCATAATTTGGGCGGTAAAGCGCAAAAATTAAAACGGCAGATGCGTGGTAATAAGTTGGTCCATGATAGTGATCACAGACGTATTTCGCGTATTATGGGTGATGAGTAGCGAATATAGAGTAGAGGGGAGATAGATTATGCCAAGAGCAAGCCGATCCGTCGCTGCCAAAGCGAAACATAAGAAGGTATTAAAATCTGCTAAAGGTTATTATGGTGCACGTAGTCGCGTCTATCGTGTTGCTAAACAAGCGGTCATCAAGGCAGGCCAATATGCGTATCGCGATCGTAAACAGAAGAAGCGGACGTTTAGAGCACTGTGGATTATGCGTATCAATGCAGCGGCAAGGGAGTGTGGACTCTCTTATAGTCGTTTTATTGCTGGATTAAAGCGCGCGCAGATTGAGCTTGATCGTAAAGTGTTGGCCGATATTGCTGTGCGTGATAAAGCAGGATTTGCAGCATTGGCAGCACAAGCTAAAGAAGCACTGCAAGCCTAAGCCTAGTTTTAAGTGATAATAAGATAGAGTTTTTCTTCTATTTCTTTTCCCTCTTCTCTTTCCCAGAAAGTAGAAGAGGGGAGTGAAAAGTTCTCTGTGAGTTTTTTTCTTAATAGTCCTTTTCCCATAAGGGTCTTTTTCTTAAAACATCATGCTATAAGATTTCACATTCTAATGAGGTATCGTGACCTTCTGCATCGTTATTTGAAGAATTGAAAAAATTTCCATTCACTATTGCAGATTTTCTATCTGTGTTAGCCAATCATGGATTAATTGTGCGGCGGGCTTTTCTATTGCGCGATAAGCTTCACAGCCAGCCCATAGTGACATAAACTCACTGCGCTGCTGTTGTGTTGCAGCACTACGAATATCCTTAGTACAAGCACCTTGCAGGGGAAAGTCAAGCAGACTCTCTTCATGCTCGCGCATCTCTTCAATAAAACGATTACGAATACTGCGAGCAACTCTGCCAGTAAACGCACGTGTTAGTAAAGTATCATCAGCGTTTAATGCAAGGATGGCATTTTTATGTAAAGGTGGAATGCCCGCTTCTGGGCAAACTAGAAACGCACTGCCCATCTGCACGGCCGCAGCGCCTTGTTGTAGCATAGAGAAAATATCATTGCCATCAATAATACCACCTGCAGCAACGACGGGTAGATTAATTGTCTGCGTTACCTCTTTAACTAAAGTTTTCGTATTGAGTGTCGGACCCTGTTCAAGAAAACAACCGCAGTGCCCGCCCGCCTCACGGCCTTGAGTAACACAGATGTCAACGCCGCTCTGTTCAAGTTGCCGTGCTTCATCAACGGAGGTGGCAGTGCCAACTATTTTTATATCACGCGCTTTCAGCTGTTGTAGACTTTGCTGATCAGGAATGCCAAAAGTAAAACTAAATACCGGTGGCTGCTCTTCGAGTACTACGGCAAAACGCTGCGCAAAGGAGATAGGATTGAATTCAATTTCTGTTTTTTCTTCAATACCAAGCAGTTGACGATAACGATTCAAAATAGTGTTCATTGCTATTATGTGGTCACGATCAGTATTCGGTGATCTGTTTTCAGCGAATAGATTGACTGCAAATGGTCGATCAGTTAAACGACGAATTTGCTGGATTGTTTCGCTAATCTGTTCGGGTGTCATAAGTGCGGCACCTAGTGAGCCGAGGCCGCCAGCATTAGAGACTGCAGCGACCAATTCAGCTGTAGTGGCGCCACCTGCCATCGGTGCCTGAATAATAGGATAATTGATATCAAGTAACATTGTTACAGCAGTGTTTGACCACATCGTTTATCTCCTGAGTTGATGGGTAGTTACTGATATTTTATTTTAATCTGCAATAAGAATCAAACCTCTTTTCAATCAATGTGTTCCTGCAGAGCCAATGAACATTGCAGCTTGCATTGTAATGGCATTGGTAAATTATAGTTTTATTAATTGAAAATTAAGTAGAATTGGATATCTGACGATATGCTATTTCGAGTAAAATCTGTTATAATTGCCGTACATGCATTATTTTTAGTAGGAGAATAATCTAATGGAATATCATCCGCCAGTAACTGATGAAAATGGTGAAACCTACATTCCGATTAAAATACGTGGCCCTGAGATTTTGCGCAACCCTAAACTCAATAAGGGTTCAGCATTTTCGTATGACGAACGCGCCGCACTCAATCTCACTGCACGATTACCTAATAAAGTTGAATCGCTCGAAGAGCAGGTTAAACGAAGTTACGAACAGTATTCAGGCAAGCAAACCGATTTAGAGAAAAATATCTATCTCAATGCCTTGCACGATAATAATGAAGTGCTATTTTATGCACTACTGCTCGAGTACCTTGAAGAGATGTTGCCAATTGTCTACACGCCAACCGTTGGTGCGGCAGTCCAAACGTTTAGTCTCGAGCTGCGTCGCCCACGCGGACTTTTTATAGCGTATCCTGATATTGATCGAATTGACGAACTTTTTGATGAGCGTCTAAATGAAACTATTGATCTAATACTTGTCACGGATGGTGAGGGAATATTAGGTATTGGTGATTGGGGAATTGGTGGCATGCATATCTGTATTGGCAAGCTAATGGTCTACACTGCCTGTGGTGGCCTAAATCCAAATCGGGTATTGCCTATTCAGTTGGATGTTGGCACCAATAATAAACAGTTGCTAGAAAACCCTGACTATCTTGGTTGGCGCCATGAGCGTATAAGTGGTCCAGATTATTATGCGTTTATCGATAAATTTGTTAAGGCCGTGCAGCGTAAATTTCCCCATATCTATTTGCACTGGGAAGATTTTGGTCGAGATAATGCACGTAAAAATCTACTCTGTTATCGTGATGAAATGGCCACCTTTAATGATGATATGCAGGGCACTGGCGCAACGGCTGTCGCTTGTGTGCTATCAGCAATGGTAGCAAAACAGGAGAGTCTTAAGGATCAGCGGATTGTGTTCTTTGGCGCGGGCACTGCTGGTTGCGGGATTGCAGATCAACTTTGCCAGGCGATGGTAAATGAAGGGCTATCGCAACAGCAGGCACAGCAGCGAATTTATCTAGTTGATCGGCCAGGTTTATTATGCGAAGGGATGGAAGGTCTCGCCTCTTTTCATCAGCCCTATCTACGTAGCCAGCAAGAGATAGCGGACTGGCAAGTTGCTGCGCAAAACCAGATCAACCTATTTGAAGTTGTTAAAAATGCTAAACCCTCTATTTTAATTGGTTGTTCAGCTGTCCATGGCGCGTTTACTGAAGAGGTGGTTAAAATGATGGCGAGTAATTGTGACCACCCAATCATTTTGCCGTTATCAAACCCAACATCTCGCAGCGAAGCTGAGCCGAAGGATCTGATTAACTGGACAGAGGGTAAAATATTTATTGCCGCGGGCTCTCCGTTTGATCCTGTCGAATACCAGGGTAAAACCTACTACATTTCACAAAGTAATAATGCTTTTGTCTTTCCTGGAATCGGTCGCGGAGTGATTGCAGCAAAAGCCAAACGTGTCTCTAATGAGATGATTACGGCTGCTTGTCATGCGTTAAGTTTAGTATCGCCAGCGCGTCACGATCCAAGTGCAGCACTCTTACCTAATCTTGCTGATGCAGGCAGTGTCTCTGATGCCATTGCGTTGGCGGTTGCTGAAAAAGCGCGTGAACAGGGGTTGGCAACTGTTGATGACACTGTTGACTTCAAGCGACTGCTGCAGCAGCAGAAGTGGCAGCCATGTTAT
>JANQHY010000106.1 GCA_028282395.1 Gammaproteobacteria bacterium | reverse complement strand
GTCGCAGCCATCGCCGTTTACGCCTGTTTGCTGTTCTGATCATGCTGGCAATCGCGCTAATTGGCGTTTTTGCTACCTACTTTGCCCGTCAACTTACCTTTCATTATTGGCGCTATACCACACTGATTTTTGCCATAATCAATATCATTCTAAGCTTCCACGCAGCGACTGAGCATCGCCGCTTTATTATGATTTGGCATGAGATTCTGCACTGGTTCATGCTATTGTTGACTATCTGGATGGTAGCATTCTTCCTTCATCTTGGTGTTATTAGTGACGTTACTGCTGGCCTGATTACACTCACACTGCTATCACTGACCACATTGTTGGCAGGCGTACACTTTGATTCGGTATTAATTCTGATTGGCGGCATCCTATTGCTCTTTGACCTTGTTGCCGGCACATTAGTGAGACTGGCGCCGATAATCATGGTGACGGTTGTTATTGTCACACTCATTCTACTATTCCTGCGCTACTATCAGCAGGGGAAAAAGCCGCCAAGCCAGGCTTCTGAGGCGCCGATAGAGAATAAAGTCAACAAATCGTCAAATAATGGATGAATTTTTCTAAATGACGTGTTATGATGAAATCTGTTAATAGAGGGATTTGGGGCGTTAAGAAGTAAAAATGATTGTAAAGTCACAACTAATAGAACGGCTAGCTAAGAAACAACACCATCTGATGGTGGATGACATCAGTTCAGCTGTCAACATTATTCTTGCCAGTATTGTTAATACACTGGTGAACGATGGTCGTGTTGAAATTCGCGGTTTTGGTAGCTTCTCTCTCCGTTATCGTCCACCACGCCGGGCGCATAACCCTAAAACTGGGGAGAAATTGGTCACTGCACCTAAATATGCTATCCGCTTCAAACCAGGCAAAGAAGTGCGTGAAAGAATTAATCAGTCTCGCAACAATGTTGCTATTCAGGCAAGAGATCCTGATGAGATGACTGAAGAGGATTAGTCTCCTTGCTCCCATTTATTGTGGGGCGAAAGCCCCACGATTATTTGTTCCGGAGCATCGGATGGCTCTGGAACAAATAATTAACCACTAATCAGCAGTGTCGCAACCATGGATAGATTTATTGATCGCACTAGTGCCGGCGAGATACTTGCTGAAAAACTGTTATCAGGTCAACTGCGCGAAAACACTCTGATTGCAGGGTTAGTACGAGGTGGCGTACCAGTTGCCTCAGCAGTTGCCAATAAACTCTCTCTACCCCTGGACATTATACTCGTCAGAAAGTTAGGTTTTCCCCAACATCAAGAACTGGCGATGGGCGCTATCACGGCTGATGGGAACTATGTTCTAAATGACTTTGTCACTAATTCCATGGAGGTTGCACCAGAAACCATCAACAATGTTATTAAAGAGGAAATGCTCGAGATGAAGCGTCGTTTCAAGCGCTATCATTGCGAAGCATGGCAGACTGACGTCCATGCGCGCCCCGTAATCCTGGTTGACGATGGCATTGCCACCGGCGCAACAATACAAGCTGCGGTGCAATCAATGAAACGACAAGGCGCCAACCCGATTAGCATTGCTGTTCCAGTTATTGCTGAATCTGCTATTACTTCATTGCAACCTCTAGTTAAAAGCATCTATTACCTACACACACTAGAACCACACAGTGCTGTAAGCGCCTGGTATGAAAACTTTTCCCAGGTAACCGATGAGCAGGTCTGTGCACTACTACAGCAACACGGACTGATTAAAGATGTTCCATAACAACAGTTAGGAAAATTAGATCATCTCTGACGCTTTTTATATTTCTCCGCTATCAGTAGTTATTGCCTAAGTTACATTAACTTAATGTATGCTGTAATCAAGGTTACTAATTGTAAGTATAACTGAGAGCGACGTAATCATCTTAATAATATGTAAGACATATTTAATATTGATCCAATAAAAATCTGTTTTAATAAAAGATCTCTGTTTAGTAAAGGATATCTGATAAAATGAAATTAACCCCATTACTGACAAGCTATTGCAGTCCCTTACCCGCAACGTACTATGATTACACTAGACTAGTTTAGAAATTTATTGTTAAGAGTTTTTGATAATAATCAAATGTTCAGCATTGAAATCGAGTAATGAAAATGATCCGCATATTGGTTGTTGACGACCATCGCCTGTTTCGAACAGGACTTGTTGCCATGTTACAGGAAGCAAGAGGTTTAGAAATTGCTGGGGAAGCAAATACCGGCATGGAGGCCGTACAATGGGTACGCTCTCATGATGCCGATGTGATCCTAATGGATCTCAATCTGCCTGAAATGAGCGGGCTTGAAGCGACAAGGCGTATTATCCTCTCTGCTCCCCATATTAAAATACTAGTATTAACTGCACATCGCGACATTATTTACCCGTTCCGTCTATTGCGCGCTGGGGCATTAGGCTATTTGACCAAAGATAGTCAACCAAAAGTATTGATTGAAGCAATTCAGCAGGTGGCAAGCGGCAAAAATTATCTACCATCGCCTCTGGCAAAATTACTGGCAGATCGCCGTTTTGATAAAGATAGCAACTTTCCTTTTGACGGACTATCGGACCGCGAACTGGATGTGATGCTAATGCTTATTGAAGGTAAAGGCACTGTTGAAATCTCAAGGGAGTTAAGACTCGGTGTGAGCACAGTCAACTGCTATCGCCACCGCATCCTTAAACAATTGAACGTAAAAAATGTTGTAGACTTAGTCCATCTGGCGCAAAAGTACCAGCTGATTGACTCCTTTAAATAAGCGCTTGGAGACGTTTTGTCAGCGCTTGCAGAAAAACTGTCGGCAGCTCTACTGTAACAGGAAGATACCAACAGTTATGACAATCAAATTGTCGACATTTTACCGCATCTTTTTCCGTCATCATGACAGCAAGCCCATCATTGAAATTAATATCTTCAGCACTCAAAGCATAGTGATCGGGAAAAGGTTGCTCAATGACTGTGATACCACACTCTCTCAATGTTGCAAAAAAACTCTCTGGGTGAGCAATAGCAGCAATCGCGTGAACTGTCTGACCAGCAAACTCCGTCAGCGACTTTATCTCATCACCAACAACCGCCTGACAATCCGTAGCTGGATGCCACTGCATTAAATGCTCACCGGGCTCAGCATAATCACGACTAACAACATAATCGACCTCCTGCAACCGCGCTAGCGATTCGCGCAGCGGGCCAGCGGGCAGAAGACACCCATTACCAAAACGACGCTTGCCATCGACAACGACAATCTCAATATCACGCCCAAGTGCATAATGTTGCAAACCATCATCACTGATAATGACATCACAACGGTTTTCTGCCAACAGTTTAGTTGCTGCCGCTGCACGACGGCGACCAACCACTACTGGGCAGCCACTGCGTTGTGCAATTAATACCGGCTCATCACCAACCTGGCGCGGATCACTGTCGACATTTACCGCGGTTGCTTGTTGCACACGGCCACCATAACCACGACTTACAATTCCAGGCGAATATCCCTGCTGCTGCAGCCATTGTGCCAAGGCAATCACGAATGGTGTTTTGCCATTACCACCAACGCTAAGATTGCCAACAATAATCACTGGACAAGCAACGTTAACTGTTTTTAATAGATGCCAACGGTAAAGTTGGCGCCGTAACCAAACAACAATTGCAAACAGAAATGAGAGTGGTAATAAAAATAGTGTAAATGCGCGCCCACTATGATACCAACTATCGATCATGATACGGCGCAAACCGTTCATGGCCTCGACCTATCACGAAATTGCATACGGTAGAGCTTGGCATAGTGTTGGTTACGTTCAAGCAGCTCCGCATGACTGCCCGACTCAATGAT
>JANQHY010000104.1 GCA_028282395.1 Gammaproteobacteria bacterium | reverse complement strand
AAATTGCAAAGATTCCCTTTGCGATTAAGTTAATGCCGCAAACGTATCTGTTGCCCTACTATTATACTGGGAAGCCGTACCAGTCAATTTACGATGGCCAGACACCTGCAGATCAGCCGATTCAGCGTTCAGAATTTAAGGCTAAATTAGGCTTGCAGTTGCCGTTGTGGAGTAACATTTTCCACTCACGTTTCTCGCTTTATGGTTCCTATCAACAGTTGTCGTATTGGCAATTTTATGCCAAGTCACAATTTTTCCGTGAGACCAATTATGAGCCGGCAGTCTATTTGCAATCCTATTTTTTAAAAAATGCTACATGGCAGTTAGGCGTTGTTCACCAATCGAATGGTCGCGGTGGTGAATTAGAGCGTAGTTGGAATCGCGCCTATTTTGATTTGCGTTATTCAGGACGCCATTGGTTATTTAGCCTCAAGCCCTGGCTATTAATTTTTAAATCTGACTCAAGCGATCTGCATAATCCTGATATTGCTGACTATCTTGGTTATGGTCGTGCTTTAGTAGCGTGCCGCTTCTACCATCAAACACTCTCTTTTATGATGCGTAATGTCGCAGAGAGTGGTTTTAAACGTGGTGCAATTGAGGCAAGTTGGAGTTTTCCATTGCCGTTTATGCCCAACAGCATTCGTGGCTTTGCTCAATTCTTTAGTGGTTATGGTCAAAGTTTAATTGAGTATGATCATTATACCAATAGCGGTGGTATTGGTATCATTCTCTCTGATTGGATCTAATCTTTGGCTGCTCATTGCGGATAAAATGCTAACTGTTTTTGTGTGGCAACTCGGCCAAAGTTTTTATATTTATTTCCCAAATAATTGAAACTGTTCTTTCAATATCTTTTCGTCATCAATATTTCCGAGTTGCTTCCCTATGACTGATGCGGCGCGCCAAGCAAGTTGGTGCTTGCACTCAAAGGGGAGCAGGCGACTCTCCTCCTTAAGAATCCCCATCGCTTTGTCTCAGGAATTCTTTCGCTGAATCACTGAATTTTACGTTAACCTGTTGAGTGTTGTGTGAATGCAGCGTATAATGTCCAGCAGTTTACTGTCAGGGAGTTGGCATGTTTTTAAGCGCGCAGCATCAGTTAGAAAAAACGATGGGGAGAGATCGAATAGCAATGACAATAAAAATGCTACCCACAGCTTTTTTTAATCGTGATGCCTGTGTTGTTGCCAAAGCGCTATTAGGAAAAGTGATCCATGCCAAATACAAACAGCACTGGTTGTTAGCGCAGATTATTGAAACAGAAGCCTATTATATTGACGAGCAGGCTAGCCACGCCTCGCTCGGTTTTACCCAAAAGCGTCGCGCGCTCTTTATGCCAGCAGCAACAATCTATATGTATTATGCTCGCGGTGGCGATTCACTAAATATTAGTTGTCGTGGTGAAGGCAATGCTGTATTGATTAAATCTGCTGTGGCGATAGGAGATGATCGCGCAATTAAAGTGATGCAGCGGCTTAACCCTATCAATGGTCGGTTGCGTGATCCACATCAACTTTGTTCCGGGCAGACGCTGTTATGTCGTTCGCTTGATCTAAAAGTGCCGCAATGGGATCAACAGCAGTTTCAGCGTGACCAGTTGTTTATTGGCGATCACAGTTATCGCCCAGAGAGCATGATTATTACCACGCGCTTAGGGATTCCCCCTCAGCGTGATGCGCAGCTTCCCTACCGTTTTATTGATTACCACTATGCTAACCGCTGTAGCAGCAATCCGCTGACAAAAAGAGGTTGGCAGTGTGGTAGAGAGTATGTTGTGACTAATGAGGAGTTATATTATGAAGAGAGCGATGACGAGTTGTTGGCAGCACAAGGGTAACTTGTTGCGGCGTTATTGGCGGATTTTACCGTTGGCATCAGTGTTGGCACTGACGGCATGTAAGTCGATGCCCTATAAGATTGTTCATACTGATAATACCCCGGCGCCGGTATGTCCATACCAGCCGTTGATGATTGGTTCTATTCAGGCAGATCGCTATAATGCGACAGCAGGTTATGGCAGCATTCATCCGGCCTTTAGTGTTGGGGTGCCGCAGTCGGTTATGATTGCCAATCCAACCTGTCGCCCAATTAGCGATGGCGAAGATAGTGATGGACGTTACGTTATTTTTGGTCCAACAGCGAATGATCGTACTATTTATCGACTTAATGTTGGTGCACTAAAAGCAAAAGATCATCCCTTCTTTAAATTCAGTGAAAAGGCCATGGCAGAATCAGTGCAGACAATGGTAAACCATTACCATGCGCCTGT
>JANQHY010000047.1 GCA_028282395.1 Gammaproteobacteria bacterium | reverse complement strand
CGGTTTAGCCCCTCGAGAAGAAAGTTTGTCGTGTCCTGGAAACTAATCGCACCAACAATGCCACACATTGCTTAACCTCCTAGCCTTTAATGTTAGGGTCAAGCTCACCAGACCGGTAACGTGCCTCCATCTCTTCCAATGAGTAAATTTTTCCAATTTTTCCTGCTTGGCCAGCCGTACCAAATGCCTGGTAGCGTTCAATACAGATCGATTTCATTGCATCTTTGGCGGGACCAAGATATTTACGTGGGTCAAACTCTTTTGGGCGCTCTTTCATAAAACGGCGAATTGCACCAGTTGAGGCTAAGCGTAAGTCAGTATCAATGTTGACTTTACGCACACCGTGTTTAATGCCCTCTTGGATCTCTTCAACCGGCACACCATAAGTTTCACCGAGATCGCCACCGTAATCGTTAACGATTTTTAACCATTCCTGCGGTACGGATGAAGAACCATGCATGACCAGATGGGTGGTTGGGATTCTTGCATGGATCGCTTTAATGCGATCGATTGCTAATACCTCCCCTGTCGGTGGTCGAGTAAATTTGTAAGCGCCATGGCTAGTACCAATAGCAATTGCTAAGGCATCAACATGCGTTTGTTTGACAAAGTCAGCCGCCTGTTCTGGATCGGTTAGTAGCTGATCTTTGGTTAATTCTCCCTCTGCCCCTGAGCCATCCTCTTTTCCTGCTCGCATACTTTCTAGTGAGCCAAGACAACCGAGTTCACCTTCTACCGATACACCACAGGCGTGGGCAGCTATTACCGCACGTTGCGTGGTAGCAACATTATATTCATAACTCGCGGGTGTTTTCATATCCTCCTCCAGTGAGCCATCCATCATAACGGAACTGAAGCCGAGCTGGATCGAACGTAGGCAGACCTCAGGTGAGGCGCCATGATCCTGGTGAACACAGAGTGGAATATGTGGCCACTCCTCTTTTGCTGCGAGTGCCAGGTACTTGAGAAAAGCAGCCCCGGCGTATTTGCGTGCGCCGGCAGAGGCCTGGATAATGACGGGACTGTTCGTTTCATCAGCTGCTTCCATGATAGCACGTACCTGCTCCGAGTTATTGATGTTAAATGCCGGTACGCCATAGCCATTTTCCGCTGCGTGATCCAGCAGTTGTCGCATTGTAATTAGCCCCATAATTGTTACCTCATATATAAATTAACGTTATTCGTTGTTACTGCTCATAGCCAACACGGTAAATTTTCAGGGTATTGGTTTTCCCTTTCGTTTGTCGGATGCCCTTCGTTAGCAGTACCCAGTCACCATCCTCGACAATTTTTGCCTTTTTTAACACGGCAATGGCAGCGCGGTCAACCTCACGACCAGAAACTTCTGCTGCGGCAGCGGCTTCTGCCATATCGAAATAGAATGGATAGACGTCGCGGTATAGGCAAACCTTTCTTGCTGTACGGATATGGCAGGTTAAAGCAAAAATAGGAATATCAGTACGAATGCGCGACATTCGCAGAGGTGTCTGACCGCTTTCAGTAATTGAGATAATCGCTTTCACATCTAAATGGTTGGCAACATAAACCGTTGCCATGGCAACGGCTTCATCAGGATGCTGAAAATAGCACTCAACACGATGCCCTGATACTTTAGTGTCCGGCTGTTTCTCGGCACCACGGCAGATCGTTGACATTGCTTCTACTACGCGTGCGGGGTGGTCGCCGGTGGCTGTCTCTGCAGATAACATCACCGCATCGGTAATATCAAGAACAGCATTAGCAACATCGAACACCTCTGCACGAGTTGGAATAGTGTTATGAATCATCGATTCCATCATTTGTGTAGCAGTAATAACCGGTTTGTCAAAGGCGCGACACTTATCGATAATCTGTTTCTGTACGCCAGGGAGTTCAGCATCGCCGATTTCGACGCCAAGATCACCACGCGCAACCATCACGGCATCGGAAGCTTTAATAATCTCATCCAGTGCGGTAATCGCTTCAGCTCGTTCGATTTTAGCAATAATCCCTCCGTGACCACCAGCTTCAGTAATAAGTTGGCGAGCATACTGTATATCGGCAGCACTACGGGGAAAAGAGATGGCAATGTAATCGACTTCGTTGGCAATTGCCACTTTCATATCGGCTTTGTCTTTCTCGGTTAATGCTTCAGCAGATAGTCCACCACCTTTGCGATTAATTCCTTTGTTATTAGAGAGTTCTCCGCCAACTTCTACTTGACAGACAATCGTATTATCAACGATTTTCTCAACACTAAAAACCAAACGACCATCATCGAGCAGAAGTTTGTCGCCGTTGCCAACATCATTCACCAGCTGTGGGTAAGTAATGCCAACGCGAGTTTCATCGCCCTCATCCTCTGCTAATTCAGCATCGAGAATAAATGTTGCGCCAGGCTCTAGTGTCACTTTACCGTTTTTAAAGCGCGCAATACGAATTTTCGGCCCCTGCAGGTCAGCAAAAATAGCTACCTCACGCCCTACTCGCTCAGCAGCAGCTCTCACCGCCGCAATACGCCGTTGATGCTCTTCAGCACTGCCATGGGAAAAGTTGGCGCGAAACACATTCGCTCCAGCTGCCATCACTTGATCTAATGCCTCATCATTATCTAGTGATGGGCCTAGTGTGACAACGATTTTTGTGCGTCGGTGCCATTTTTTGTCCATCCAGGTCATAACCAAAGGTTTACTCCTTATTACTATTTTTTTCCGCGTGCTCTTCTAGCGCTTTAATCGCGGGTAATTCGCTACCTTCGAGATAGGCAAGAAACGCTCCGCCACCGGTTGAGATATAAGAAATGTTCTTGGCAATTCCATATTTCTCAATGGCTGCGAGTGTATCGCCGCCACCAGCAATAGAGAATGCTTTACTTTTAGCGATCGCTTTGGCAATGGTTTCGGTTCCTTTGCTGAAGGCAGCAACCTCAAAAGCACCAACCGGACCGTTCCAGAAGATAGTTTGTGCCGCGCTGATTTTATCCGCTAACAATTTTGCTGTTTCTGGTCCGATATCGAGAATTTTTTCATCTTCAGAGATATCGGTAACCGGCTGTGTATAAGCAGGGATATCTTCAGCACAACGCTCTGCTACAACCACATCAGTGGGGATTGGGATCAATTTATTCTCGGTTTGAGCCTCCTCGAGTAGGCGCGCTGCTTCATCGAGAAAGTCAGGCCCACAGAGTGAACCACCAACAGAATGGCCTTCAGCAGCAATAAAAGTGTTAGCAATGCCGCCACCAACAATCAATGTATCAACTTTTTTGAGTAGTGAATCGAGCACCTTTAGTTTCGTTGATACCTTTGAGCCACCGACAATGGCAACGATCGGCGCTTTAGGGTTATTTAAGCCTTTTTCTAATGCGGTAAGCTCAGCAACCAGTAGTGGGCCAGCACAAGCGACTGGAGCGAATTTAGCCACACCACAGGTAGAAGCTTCGGCGCGGTGTGCTGTGGCAAAAGCATCCATCACATAAACATCACCTAAACTCGCGAAAGCTTTAGCTAAAGCGTCACCGTTTTGTTTTTCACCATCATGAAAACGGGTATTTTCACAGAGTACGACTTCACCGGGTTTAATATCAATCCCATCAAGCCAGTTAGTGATCAGTTTTACCTCTTGGCCCAGTAGTTCAGATAATCTTAGTGCAACCGGCTCGAGCGAGAAATCTTCATCGATATGGCCAGCAGCAGGGCGACCAAGGTGAGACAGAAGAATTACGGCAGCATTAGCCTTGAGGGCCATTTTAATAGTGGGTAGTGCCGCAACAATACGTGTATCACTCGTAATCTCTCCCTCTTTAATTGGTACATTAAAGTCTTCGCGAATAACTACACGTTTATTCTTTAATTCAACATCTTGCATCTTAATTATGTTCATTTCTCCCCCTATCTTGAAGAAAAATCATCTTAACACGCTATAATGACGCATCATAGCCCATTCTGAGTCTACTGTACGAATCGTTTGAGTGCCTCTTGGCATTAAAGTAACCTTAGGCGTGGGAGTTTGCAACTACTATTCGCTGTTCTGGGGTAAAAAATAGTGGAATTGCTTTAATTTGGAGACTGCCCAACCTTCTGTAGTTATTGTTATATGTACACTATGGCCAATAATTCAGGGTTTTGCTGAAATAGATTTTTCTACTTCCTTATCTATACTACCGCGTATGCGAGTATTTTTCGGTTGAACTGGACGGCTATTTTCAAGCGCATTTGTTGTATTGGCAATGGCTTTTGATAGCCCGCGTTGTCGCCAGCCGTATAGTCCCCCTATCCCTTGGAAAAATGAGATGAAGCCGAATTGTGTGGCGAAAAAACAGGGAGCAAAACCAAGGCCAGCGGTAAAGAAACCAAGTGTAACACCTGCGCCGATTGCTAAAACACCGAGTAAAATTCTTAGGCAGTAACCTATTTTCTTTAATTGTGGAGCAGGATGGCCAATGACTTTATCAGCAATGGGGTTCAACTGTTCGCTGTAATCAATATTCGGGTTCAAGATGGCTAGGGTGGTAGTAAATAGCATATGAGTTAATAAATGAATGTTTTCAATACAGTAATAGACATTTAATTGATCGAGCTCAGTCAAAATAAATTTAGCATGCTTTTTAACTTGTGGGTTTATTTGAAGTCCTACACGACCATTATTTTTAATAATAGTATCCAATCGTCTATAAGCAATTGTGAATTGATCTATGCCTTCTTTTACATTCTTGCAATAGGTTTTTCTTGCAAGAATAGAATTTATTGGTGCATGGCATTTATGTAGATTCGACAGGATTATGTCGAATTCCATACGTTCTCTGACAAGTTTTGCTAACACTATCGAGCCATCCTCTTTGGTACTAAATCATTAAAAGCTAATTTGTATTAAAAAATACTAGCATAAATATAGCATTCTGTTTTGCATTCTACTTTAAATGAAGTAATGTTTTTTTGCCATGCTTTAAAACTGTCGTTTTGCAACCAAAAACTTCCGCGTCTAAAATTGTTCAATACCCATCGTCGTACGGCAGCCACTTAGGTTGCCCCGCAGCAACGACTCACGTCTTCCCGCGGGGTCCAGAAATTAATAAATTTAAAGGCATGAATATGAAGGCGTCTTATCTGTATGTTTTGGCAAGTTATATGATGGTCCAACTTCCAATCAGGGGTTAACAAACTTGCTTATCAAAACAGGTTATGATTTCTCCTCTTCGACTGGTGTAATATTTTCAACGGTGGCATCAAAAGTCGTCATTAATTGTGTCACAGTAGCATCATTCTCTATTGCCTGTTGCGCATTATTTCTACGTTGCTCATTCTGCTGCTGTTGTTGTACTGCCGGCGTATCCTTTTTAGGCACGACTATTTCAATGGTCAGTTTTATCGCGCGACCTAAATACTGTTTTAATGCCTGTTCAATCTGATTTTTCTGGAGCGGACTTAACAATGATTGATGCTCTGGAGCTAGATGCAGTACAACGGTTTCTGCACTGATGGCATGCAGGGTAGTATGTTTAATCAGCGCGCGACTTAACCCTTGCAATTTCATTTCTGCTACCATAGTTGCCCACTCTTTTTTGTCATTACCGCCTTGGCCCTGTTCTGGATGGACTGTTTCTGCTGGTGGTGCTGAAGGTGGTGGTGTTGTAGCAACCGGACGAGTCGTTGTGCGTGGCCGTTGTTGTGGTGCTGTTGCTGTTTGTTGGCGTTGCGGTTGGGCCTGGTAGTGGTCAGGTTGAAAAGCAAGCATTCGCAACATCACCATCTCAAAGCCCGATTTAGCATCGGTAGCGTAAGGGAGGTCACGTTTTCCAATTAACGCAATCTGGTAGTAGAGTTGAATATCGGCTTTACTAAACTGTTGTGGGTCAAGGGTTGTTGTCGCGGAGTCAGGCAGCGCTTGTGGTACCACTTGTGCCATGGCTAGACGGTGTAGTAATGATAACAACGCTTCGAGCGCCTGTTTGAAGTCAACTGCCTGTTGCGCCATTTGTTCAATAGTTGTCATCAATGCTGTACCGTCATTTGCGGCGAGCGCATTGAGCAACGTTTCAAGATAGTGTTGTTCAACTGTCCCCAGCATTAAGGCCACGTCGTTTTGATCGATCTTGCCATCACCGAAAGCGATTGCTTGATCCAGTAGGCTCAGTGCATCACGCAGACTGCCATTTGCTGCTTGTGCCAGAGGGGGGAGTGCGGCTTCGGCAAAGGGGATATTTTCCTGCTTAAGAATTTCTGCCAAGCGTTTTTCAATCACTGATGGTGCGAGTGCAGTGAGGTTAAACTGTAAACAGCGCGATAATACCGTAATAGGTAATTTTTGTGGATCGGTGGTGGCGAGAAGGAATTTTACATGTGCTGGCGGCTCTTC
>JANQHY010000044.1 GCA_028282395.1 Gammaproteobacteria bacterium | reverse complement strand
ATGCCAATTCGTTCCTTGCGGCAGTACAATTTAGGGCCATGATGATGTGGTGTATAATTTGACGACACCCTCTAGAGTCGGTGTTAAATTTTATGGCCGTAAATACAATCATAAGTTTTAAGAGTTTAGTATAACTTAGTTATACCGGTACTTATTATCATAGTAAAATGACCATTTTTGGACACGATACTAATGTATGCTTTATGATAACACTGAATGCCCGAATATTTTTAATTCGGCTTTATGCTCATACTGCCAGGCTCTTGCCTAAAGGTGACAAACATTTGCATTATATCATACCAGGCTTTCCTAATCGCCATCGGATACTTGCGATAGTAAATGGTATAATGGTATTCGGGAGCCGCGCCTCTGCCCTTATTGCACGAATAGCCTCCTTCATTGTAGCACCAGATCCAATGTAATCATCAAGCAATAAAATACTGCCATTTCCAAAGGTTTCATCACTTGTGAAAGTCATATTATTTTGAACATTAGCTCGGCGTTGATCGTTATTTAGCAATTCACCTTGCCTATGTTCAGGTTTATTCCGCCAACTTAGGTATTGATCCAATAGTGGTGCTTTCACAGTATCGCTGATAAATTGGCCAAAAAGCGTTTGTTGTTTCCATGTTGTCGAAGGGATACAAATAACAGCTAAGAAATTATATTGTTTGATTAAGCGATGCAACGCACTTTGAATCAGATACTTTAATTGCTCATCAATCAGCGCTATCTCTTGTTGTCTTTCCAGCATAAAGCTTACGAATACTGGAGTTCTTAACTTTCCATCAAGCAAAGCCATACCTTCATCAACCCATTTTTGTGATGCGCCAAGATGAATAGGTGTGGTGCGTTCAGATAACCAGCGATGAGTAAACGTTTGTAAATGATTACTAGAAAGTCTCCATGTTTTTTGCGCACAATTATCACAGCGGCCACATCTTTCACCCCGCTCATCACCTAGCGCTGTTCTTAGCGTCAACATCAAGCAATCTGTACTGTTATTAGCATAGGCTAGCATATTGCTCAGCTCACGTTCTTTAACTTGAAGCTGTTTCTCATATCTAGATAAATCAATATCTGTTATTTTATCGTGGCAACAATACACTTGTTTTTTGTCTTTAGTTTTTTTCTCAACAAAGCCTTGCTCAATCAATTCAGCCATCACAACAGCAACCCTGGTTGGATACATTCCACAAATGCGTTTTATATCAATAAGCCCAAGAAGATTCCCTGCGTCTTTGATAACAGAAATTACTTTTTCAAAGTCAGCTAAAGTAGGCTGGGAAGATTCAATAAAATATTGCTGAATGCGGCTATCGGATTTGTCAAATAATAAAATCCCTGTTGCAGGCTTTCCATCTCTGCCACAGCGACCCACTTCTTGGTAATAGGCTGTAATAGAGCCAGGGGTATCAAAGTGAATAATGAAGCGTAAGTCTTGTTTATCAATGCCCATGCCTAATGCATTGGTTGCAGCAATGATCTGATATGTATCGTTTAAAAAGCCTTGCTGTAATGTCACTTTATCCTCAGCAGATAGACCGGCATGATAAGCTGCCGCATTAATCTGATGATATTGCAAATATGAAGCAACAATTTCAGTATTTTCACGCGTAGCACAATAAACAAGCCCTACGCCAGCAAGTTGTTCTGTGAGCATCTTTAGCTTTACTAGTTTATTTTCAAGGCTTGATGCTTGAATGACCGATAATGCAATGTTAGGGCGATCCATGCTTTGTCTTTGTACAGGAATAGCATGGCTATCTGAAGATAACTGGCGCCTAATATCATCACTAGTTTGTTGGGTTGCTGTTGCTGTGAGTGCTAGCACATATAAATCATTGTATTTTTCCTGAACCTGATGAATAAAGTGAATGATTTGACGATAGCTTGGCCTAAAATCATGCCCCCAAGTTGATATGCAATGTGCCTCATCGACCACCAACAGTGTTATAGGTAGCTGCAATAGGAAATTAACGCCTATTAAATTATCCAGTTGTTCTGGGGCAATAAATAATATTTTTAAATCACCTCGCAGTGCACGTTCTCTGGCAATTTGATTTTCGATATCATCTTGATCACTGTTAATGCTCGCGGCATTAATACCAAAGCGTGAATGTAGCTGACTTATTTGATCGCGCATCAAAGCCAGCAAAGGTGAAATCACAATTGTCATACCAGGAAGTAATACCGAAGGCAGTTGATACAGCAATGATTTCCCGTGACCTGTAGGTTGAATACACAATAAACATTTTTGCGTGAGTAAAGTAGTGATTGCCTCTCTTTGCCCTGGCCTAAATTTAGGTAGGTTAAAGCGGTCTCTGAGCGTACTATCTAGTTGCGATAATAAGGCGTTTTGTTCTTCGATTGTCGCATTCATGTAAGCTTGTTCTATCTCATGTTTCAGTTTCTGTAATTTTGGCAGGTCTACTCACCACAGAGGCCGAAAAGCTATTTTAAACTTGAAGTGAGCCGATTTTACACGTATCCTGCCTCCTGTATCCCCTGATTTTTATCGGCGACTAGGTATGTGTTGGTAAAAAGACGGATAACTAGTATTACAATCATAGCCGCAACCTTTTTCTTGGTTGCATTTAGGGCATGTCAACTGGAAGTTAATAACATCGTTAAATCCGCCGTTTGCTAAAGGTATTATGTGATCTATAGTTTTGGCGGTGTTTTTACCACAAAGCGCACATTTTGTATCTCTTTTATTTAGCAGCTCTTTTACCCATGGGCTGTTTCGACCAGGTCGTCCATTGTGTTTATCGAAATCATATTTGCTATACCCACTTTCCATGAGTCTTTGAGTTATAAATTTACACATCTCCCTATCAAATAATATTCTGTTTACTAAGGAGCACAAGTAACTTTCCTTGAGTGGGGCAATTTGGTTTGATAGATAGTAACAAGCACTTATAAACATATTTTTGATTAAGTGCTGATGCCTGTCTAGAAAACCAAAGTAAAAGTTTTCATTCGTCTCGTATTTGCTATCTATCTTCTTCAAAAAAGATATTAGCTTCTTATATGGCTTATATTCATTGAGATTGTGGTATTCTATAAGCCCTATTAAAAGATCTATATCTGAGAGGATTCCTTCATTGCAATTGTACGGGATGTAATGAAGAGATGGGTCTTCACTTTCAAGATATGTTTCAAAAGTAGCTTTTGCTATAAAAAATACTACCCCGTACTTTTTTACCCCAACCAAAAGGGGCTTGTTGTTTTTATTGTTTTTTATTGCTGTTTTTATGGTGTCATAGAAATCTGAACCCATAAAATTGAAATCAAAAATGTTCGACATCAATAGGCTGTGGAGCCGTAATAATACAGGACAGTAAGGAGTAATTGCCTTATTACTCATATACGAATTTTATTCAGTGCGTAATTTCGCTGCTCAACTCAATAATTATTTGTAGATCAAGCCCAGTAACACGCGCAACTTTCTCACTTGAGTCACCCTCACGCAACATATTCTTGGCGATTTCATGTTTTTCATACTGAATACCTTGCTGAATACCTTGCTGAATACCTTTCGACAAGCCACGGCTTTCAAATTGTTGTGTCCAAGTCATAATATCACCTTCTTGCTCTGGCAACGCTGCTTTTAGTGCCTCAATAGCACTATCGATATCTTCCTGCCTATCGGCACGCGCATCGGCTGTAATATCTATGTAGTCTAACACAGATTGTAGGTAATTGTCACTTTTTGCGTTGTTGATGGTATCTTGCAGGGCATGAATTTCAATTAACTTTTTGAGCAATCGATAAATGCTTTTATCAGAGTGATGTTTGATGAGCATTTGAAACAGTGCTGCAAGTCCATGTTTTTGTATTTGCTCATCATCCATCACGGTGAGATCAATTAATTTAAATGGCTGCAGTGATACTTCTTTAGCTAGTTCTGGATTATCAAAGCAATCATAGACATCATTGGAATAAGGGTAGGGTGACTGATCG
>JANQHY010000033.1 GCA_028282395.1 Gammaproteobacteria bacterium | reverse complement strand
ATTTCAGCATTCACAGCTCTATCCTATGCGGTCTATTGCTGATTGCTGGCGGTAGTTTGATGATGCTCTTCTGGCCGTCGAGTCTACTTGGCTTTGTGATACCCTTCATTCCCATGGGCCTTGGTGGTGTTTTTCTTGTCTCCTCATCCGCATCAGGCGCAATGGAACCTTTTGGCCACTGCACCGGTTATGCTGCTGCAATGTTAGGTTTCTTACAATTTTTTATCGGTGCATTGGCTGGCACGCTGCTTATGCTCTTTCCCATTCAGTCAACACAGCCGTACGCAATCTTTGTGACTATAATAGTCGTTATTGCTGCGCTAGCAAGATTAATAATGCCTACTAAAGAGAATACTATTCGGCACTAATACAGATACTATTAGCAGACTTATCTAACATAGCGCTGTCACGCTTAGATAGCAAGAACAGCGCCAGCAGAGAGAAAAGTGCCAGAATCATAAAATAAAATGCCGGCGCTAAATGGTTAGGCGACCAATGTGCTAATTGCGAACAAAGCAACGGTGCAGAACCACCAAAAATCGCGAACGAGACATTGAAGCCTAAAGAGAAAACTGTATATCTCACTCTTAATGGTGCTAGTCTTACTATCACAGCCGGGAGAGAGCTCTCGTAGATTGCTACGAATACAATGAACAAAAATGGAGTTAATGCAATAATGTGCCAAACTTTTGCTGTTACCAGTGTCAAAATAGGATAACTTAGTAAAAGAAAACAGAGCGCACTAAAAACCAACATTTTCCTCTGACCAATATGATCAGATAACCAACCGAATAGTATCATAGAAATGGTAACAACCAATAATATGACTGTATTGAGTCCGAGTGCAGCAGAAAAAGGCACCTCAAAATAGTGATGAATATACTGCGGAAAATAAATCACTGTAAAATAAACAACTGCCGCAGGTAAAGCAGATAATATTGCTGTTAAAAAAATTGTGCGCCTATAATAGAGACCGGCCTCTTTCAATGGTGCCAAATTCTCATCTTGATTAGCGACTTTGTTTTGCGCCTGAGCAAACTCGAGGGACTCTGGCATCATCGCACGCAAAAAGAAAATGGCAACTCCTGCTATGGCACCAATTAAATATGCTAAGCGCCATCCCCAAGCAAACATTTGTATATGAGAAAGTGCATGTGTTAATACTGCTGCTACAGCGGATGCCAAAAGTGTTCCAACAAAAGTCATCGCCCAAATAGCGCTGCCATAGAGACCATGACGCTTACGGCTCACTGATTCAAGAACATAAATAAATGATCCAGTTGTCTCACCACCAGCAGACAACCCCTGCATAATACGAAATACTAATAGCAATAATGGCGCCATCACGCCAATCGTTTGCCAAGTTGGCATCAGCAGCATAGCAATCATGCTAACAGTCATGATGCTAATAGAGAGAAGCAGTGCTGGTTTACGACCAATATGATCACCAATATAGCCGAAAAGCAAGCCGCCAAGTGGTCGAGCTAAATAACTAATAAAAAATATGCCGTAAACGAATAGTAACGATAACCACCCATCTTTGCTAGAAAAGAATAGATGAGAAAAAATTGGCGCAAGATGGCCGTAGATAGCAAAATCGTACCATTCAATAATCGTTCCCAATGCGCCAATAAAATAGATTACGCGCACACTATTGTTGTGGTGACAACCTAATTGCACAAGACAACTCCTGTCTATGCAAAAACACATTACTAGTTTAGTAGATGAAGCTAATTGGTGTAAATAGTGTCATTATAAAATCAAATTGTAGGTTTTCTTTTCTCAGTGTTATGACGTTATTGACTATATCGTGGCGATTCTGCGCCCTCAACACGCAATTTACTGTTGCGTCGTAGCAGAAAAAGCGCAGCCAATGATAGCAATGCTAATACCATAAAATAAAATGCTGGCGCAAAATGATTAGATGACAAGCGTGCTAACTGGTCAAAAATCAGTAAAGATGAGCCGGTAAAAACTGATGCAGAAATATTGAAACCTAAAGAGACGACAGTGTATCTTACTTCTAGTGGCGGCAATCTAACCATAATGGCAGGCATCGCCCCTTCGTAAGAAACGATAATTAGCATTAGCACCAGCTGTACAATGATAACTCTAATCCAACTCTCTACTGTAATTAAATGCAAAATAGGGTAACTCAACAGTAGCAGACAACAAGCACTGAAAACCGCCACTTTTTTATAGCCAATACGATCAGATAGCGCGCCAGATAATATCATTACCGCAATAGCCATAAGTAATATCAGCGTGTTCAAAGCAAGTGCTGCATTAGGTTGATAGTTAAAATAGTGCTGAATATAGTGAGGGAAATAGATCAGTGTGAAAGAGATAACCACAGCTGGCAAGGCCAACAAAATAGTAATCGTAAAGATAGTTGCCTTATGATACAAAAGCGCCTCTTTCAATGGAGAGCATTGCCTTACAACACTTTTTTGCTTAGCGAATTGCTGTTGCGCTTGGGTAAATTCCAGCGATTCAGCAATAAACGCTCTTAACACAAAAATAATTATCCCGCCAATAGCCCCAATTAAGTAAGTCAAACGCCAACCCCAGCTCAATAGTTGCTGCTGGGAAAGAAGATGATGCAATACGGTAATCACGCCTGAAGCTAACAGTGCGCCGACAAAAGTCATTGACCAGATAAAACTACCATATAAGCCGTGACGGCTACGTGCGCACGATTCTAATACATAAATAAACGATCCAGTCGTTTCACCACCGGCTGAAAGGCTCTGTATAATTCGAAAAATTAATAACAGCAATGGTGCGATGACTCCAATTGTATGCCAAGTTGGTAACAACATAGTAGCAACCATACTGACTGTCATAATGCCAATAGCCAGTAATAACGCCCGTTTACGACCAAAACGATCACCAATGTTACCAAAAATTATACCACCGAGTGGTCTAGCAAGATAACTAATGAAAAATGCCGTGTAAACTAATACCATCGACAGCCAAGGTTCATGCGTAACAAAAAAAATCTGTGCAAAAACACTAGCCAGATAGGCATAAACACAGAAATCATACCATTCAATAATCGTTCCCAATGCACCAAACAGATAAATGGATCTCATATATTATCCTAAATATTATAACCTAAGCGTTAACAATCGATCTGCCGTTTCCTATTCCATAACGCTAGCAGAGAGATCACTGTCGCCATAATTAAATAGTGTGCCGAAGCAAACGCGCCAACTGTTTTCTGCCTCACCTAATTGAGTAACTCATTGTAGGCAAAGAGTCGCGTGACTGCAATCTTACTGAGGCTACAGTCTATATTCTGACCAACGCCAAAAATATTGTCACCTGCTCTAGGCTATGATAGGATAGTCAGCGAAATACAATTCTAAAGAGGAGATGATCATGGCGACTAATCAAGCAACTATTGACGTTTTATCACCGCTACTGGCTGATACCTATGTCCTCTACGTCAAGACACAAAACTTCCATTGGCATGTCAAAAGCCCCTGTTTTAAAATGCTACATGAGATGTTTGAGGAGCAGTACGAGGCCTTGGCTGAAGCAGCAGATACGCTGGCTGAACGTATTATTATTCTGGGCGGCCAAGCACCAGCAACGCTAGAGCAATTTTTACAGCTGAAGACAATCGATGAAGGAGACAGTAACCTTGATGCCAACGCGATGGTAAAAACACTTGCTGATGACCACCATCACATGGTTTCAACGCTTAAAACAGCCATTACAACAGCTCAAAGTCATGATGATGAAGGCACTGTCAGTATTCTGACTGATCGTCTGGTTGAACACGAAAAAACACTATGGATGTTACGCAGTAGCCAGAATTAATTATTATGGGATTACTTATCGAAGGCAAGTGGCATGACCAATGGTATGAAACCGCGGCAACAAAGGGAAAATTTGTTCGCGAGGCGTCACAGTTTCGCCACAAAATAGGAAGTGACACCTTTCCCGCCGAAGCAGGACGGTATCAGCTGATTGTATCATTAGCTTGTCCTTGGGCACATCGCACGCTAATCTTTCGTGTTCTCAAAAAGCTCCAACAAGCTATTAACGTAACCATAGTCAGCCCACTCATGCTTGAGCAAGGCTGGCAATTTGATTCAGAGCTATCAAAAGATATGCCACTTGCCGATATCAATTATCTGCATCAACTCTATACTCATGCCGATGCTAACTATAGCGGCCGCGTAACCGTACCAATATTGTGGGATAAACAGCGCCAGACTATTGTCAACAATGAGTCAGCGGAAATTATTCGTATGCTCAATAGCGCATTCAATGACATTAGCGCTGACCATAGTGATTACTATCCTGAACCACTTCGCGCTGAAATCGACACTGTGAATGAACGCATCTATGACAACATCAACAACGGCGTCTATCGTGTAGGCTTTGCAACAACGCAAGAAGCTTATGAGGAAGCTTTTGATAAACTATTCAATGCGCTTGATTGGGTAGAACAGCGCTTAAGTAATCAGCGCTACCTCGTTGGCAAGCAGATTACCGAGGCAGACTGGCGCCTCTTTACTACACTTATCCGCTTCGATGCTGTCTATTACAGCCACTTCAAGGCCAATAAAAAACAGTTGCGCGATTATGATGCTATCTCAAACTATCTGCGTGAACTATTTCAATATCCTGGTATTGCTGAAACTGTTGATTTTGATCAAATCAAAACTCACTACTATTTCAGCCAAACCACGATCAATCCTAATCAAATTATTCCCAAAGGCCCACAACTCGATTTTTCTGCCGCGCATAATAGAGCGTCACTTTAGTTATCCAGAATATCGCTGTGCAGCTCAACTCCAAGTCACTGAGCAACCTTAACAACACACCGCCCTGTGCTTGCGTTATCAAATAATAATAAAAAAGACAAAGTTTTACCGATGATGGGAACCCTCTTTAATTTTAAAAATAACAATCATAGCTCCAAGCAGGCAGATAACTGGCATAATGCTAAACCCGAGCATAAAACTATGGCGACTATATGCCAGGGCACC
>JANQHY010000004.1 GCA_028282395.1 Gammaproteobacteria bacterium | reverse complement strand
TCTACGCACCATCCCACTTGACCCTGTTGTTGCACGTAAAAATTGGTTAGCCGCCTACCATTTTCTTACGCCTCGCGCTGCAGAAATATTAAAACAGTCATGGCAGAAAGATAGTCCAGTAAAAAAATTGGGACAGGAAACAGTAACGGTGACACCACTCAATATTCAAACCATTAGCGCCAATACATTTGACGCTAATTGGCGTGAAAAAACATTTGATCGTCACGGAAAAGTGATCAGTGAAAAAACGTATAATGGCATTTTCACTATTACTGTGATAGCACCGCATACGCAAGATAAAATTTTACAAAACCCATTAGGGATTTATATTACACATTTTAATTTTTCTAGGCAGAGTCATGAAAATAGATCACAAAAAAACTAAGCGTGGTGTTATCATCGCGTCACTTATTATTGCAGGTTGCGCCAACTCCTCAACGCCACCACCCATATCAACTAACCACTACCAGCCAGCAGTGATAAAAAAACCGCTGCCTGCACCACACTATACTGCCATTGCCACAAAACCGCTGCCGCCGCCAAAACCCATTCGACTCAACCCACACAGTACGAAAGTTGTCACTGGCCCTGCGGCTGTCAATCAGGCAAATAAACTCTCTATCGAGCAGCCAACATTAACTAACTATCAGCACGCTATTAGCTATTTCAGTGCGCAACCCGGGATGCTCGATCAAATCTACTGTGCACCACTACATATTACCGATATCGAATTTCAGCCCGGCGAACAGATCATCTCGGCTGGTGCTGGTGATACAGTACGCTGGCAACTATCAAAAACTTCTAGCGGTAGTGGCAATCGCCGTATTGAACATCTACTGATTAAACCTGAAGTAGCAAATATTAGTAACACGTTAGTTGTCACAACTGACCGCCGCGCCTATCATCTACTACTAAAATCAACGGACAACAGTTATATGCCGATTGTTGCCTGGCGCTATCCCCAAGCAGGGCTATTTATTCACGAACCCGCAGCAATAAAAAACAGAGGCCATAATGAAGGAATGATTGATCCTAACCAGATGGATTTTCACTATCAACTAAGAATCGTTCGTGGCAACTCACCAGATTGGATGCCAGTTACCGTATTTAATGATGGTAATAAAACCTATATTCAATTTCCATCACGAATACAGCAAGCACCCACTCTATTCGTCATCAATAATGGCCATACGGAAACAGTAAACTATCGAGTAAAAGGCAACTATTATATTATCGATTCGGTGATCTCTGCTGCCCAACTTCGTCTCGGACAGAACCATCCAACAATCGTTGAAATCATCCACTTGCAGGGCCAGTAATGACAGAGTCAAAACCAGTAAAAATACGTGAAAAGCCACCACAAGGCCCCTCCCTCAATAAGGTGTTAATTATTGCCCTCTGTCTGTTCTGTGCAGTTATTCTCGTATGGGTACTTGTCAGTGGGTTATCACCGCACCAACAAAAGCAGAAAACAGCAATATCCCCTACTGCTGATACTGAAGCAGCCGTAGCACCTGCAATTAGTAAACTCCCTGACAACTATGATAAGGCAAAGCAGATTAGACACTATTTATCTAATCGCCAAAACAGTCATCCTAATGCCACATTGATGAATGAGATTACACAACTGCGACAACAACAAACTATGTTAAAGCAACAGTTAACACAACTCCAACAACAGCGCACTGCCGCGCCAGCAATCCCACACCAAAACATCAACACAATGATGAATAGTGCTCACCTTACTGCTGCTAAAAAAAGCACGATTCTTTTTAATACCCATAATTCGCAACTGCATCATCTAACACCCTTTGCTTCAGTCGGACATACCAGCGGCAAACCTAGCGAAAATAAAACCAGTGATTATGAAAAACAGAACATGCAGAATCAGAAACTTGCGTTTCTTCAAAGCAGCGCTAAGGATGATAACGCTATCTATGACCAACACCGTTTAGTCAAACCGGTTTCACCCTACGAAGTTCAAGCTGGAACTATTATTCCCTCATTACTTTTAACGGCAATCAACAGTTCACTACCTGGCACTGCCGTTGCACAAATCAAACAGGATGTGTACGACACAGTTAGCGGCCATTTTTTATTAATTCCAAAAGGCTCACGTATCATCGGTCACTATGATTCAAAAATTGCTTACGGGCAGACACGTATTTTGATTGTCTTTACACGTATTATCATGCCGAACGGCAATTCGATTCAACTCAGCCGCTTCTCGGGTAGTGATTTAAATGGTGCTGCCGGATTAGATGCAAATATTAATAACCATTGGCTACGTATTCTCAGTGCAGCAAGCATTTCAACTATACTCAGTCTCGGCACTGGCATTGCGGGTGGTGAATTTCGTTATGACAATACTCTCTATCCTAGCTATGCGCAAAATGCGCTATATGGTGCTGCTAACAGCATCTCTTCAACCGGACAACAGCTTGCTGGTCGCGCCATGAATATTCAACCAACGTTGACGATTGCACCAGGTTTTCAATTCAATGTGATCGTTAATAAAGATATGATCCTGACGCCTTATAGGAGATAATCGTGTATCGTTACCTCACTATTTTATTATTACTCCTACTAGTTAGTGTCAATGCTAATGCAGCACTGCCGACTGCACAAGTGACACTTTCACCGGATGAGCGTGCATTAAGCCAAAGTAAAAAACTTTTTACCGATAGCGATTACCAGCATCTACATAAAAACAGTGATTCAACAGGAGAAGATGATGATGGCGCTTGATGCCGCTAGCATGGGCTTGGTTGAGCAGAATTTTCTCCAAGTACTGAGCAGCCACTTCAACCTCATTGCTTATTATGCGATGCGTCTACTCTATCTATTTGCGCTACTTGAGTGTGTGATGTTTGGCTTAGCCTGGGCCATCCAACAACATAGCGCTTGGGAACAGCTATTCTTTAAAGTTTTAAAAATCGGTCTACTACTCTTTATTATTCACCACTACCCACTACTACTTAATTCAATCTTAAGCAGTTTTAGTTATATTGGCTCACAAGTCACAAATAATAGTAGTGCGCACCAGTTCATCACTAATCCAGCACTTCTCTGGCAATACGGCTACAATGGCGGTATTATTTTGTTAAAGTTGGCAACAGAGAGCAGTGGTTTTGCACTGCCATTAATCTATATGACAATTGGATTGGCAATCTTAGTGTTGTTCGCGCTACTTGGCATTCAAGTCATTATCCAACTCGTCGGCTTCTACTTAACGGCGTTGACAGCACTCATCATGCTACCATTAAGCGCCTACACCCCTTGCCAAGATATGTTAGCCCAAGCATTACAGAGCCTATTGCGTGCGGGTGTACGGGTGATGGTTATCACCATGGTCATTGCCATTGCTGTCACCACCTGGCAAAGTGCTGATATGCTAACGATTACTAGTGAGAGCTCGATTAGTTTATTGCTAGGATTACTCTTTACTGCGCTGCTATTTTTAGCATTAGCAGTTGCCCTGCCCAAACTTGCTGCCAATGCAGTAGGACGCATCCAATTTACTCCTGCAGCATCTACTATGAAACCTAACCTAGGGCTCACAACAGCTGTGACAACCCATACAGCGACATTAAGCGGCAGCCATCTCGCTTCTACCCCCTCACTCACCCTATCTGGCAGCGCGATCACTCATGCAACAGCTTTACCCGTGGCCACTCAGCCACTAAATCCCTCCTCTCTACAGGCAAGCCCTACAAGCGCTAGCACAATGCCAATGGCCGCTTCCACACCACCGTTAAATAGCCAGCAACTACGTGAAAGATTCGTTAGCACTGCAAACAAACAGAGCGCATTAACTGGTCCACCTCTCTTTGACGCTATGGATAGCGGCACTGATAAACGCATAATTCTAGCTATCAAACGTACACTCGAACAGATACTCGACGAACAGAAGCGTCATGATACGTTAACCCAACATGATGAGATAGAGGAATCATGAATAATCAACCATTGCTATTACAGCGTCAATTGGCTATGTTCACTCACGCAGTTGGTGAGACAATTGTGCGTTTACTCGAAGATGATGACATTTGTGAAATTATGGTTAATCCTGATGGCAAACTGTGGTTTGAATCATTACAACAAGGGAAATGTGATAGTAATATAATATTGCCAGAGAAACAGCGACTCAATATCATTAAATTAGTTGCCAGCCATAACCAACAGATTGTCGACTACAATCATCCAGAGTTGACTGGCGAGCTCCCCGGCAGACGTGCGCGCTTTCAAGGATGGATACCGCCAGTTAGCTATGCACCAACCTTTACTATTCGCAAACCGGCAATTAGAATTTTCTCACTTGAAGATTACCATCAAAGTGGCCGCATCAATGCTAAACAGAAAAATGCTTTACAACAGGCGATTCAACAGCGTAAAAATATCCTTATTGCCGGCGGCACCGCATCCGGTAAAACCACACTCGCCAATGCACTGTTAAATGAACTTAATCAATCTAATCAGCGTGTCGTTGTCCTCGAAGATATTCCTGAGCTGCAGGTTAATATTGCTGACTGTGTTAAACTCTGCACCACTGAGAGTAAAACGATGGGAGATTTAGTCAAAAGCAGTCTGCGCATGCGCCCTGATCGTTTGATTATTGGTGAAGTACGTGATGGCAAGACAGCGTTAACGCTATTGAAAGCCTGGAACACAGGTCATCCTGGTGGTATTTGCACTATCCATGCGAATAGTGTCGAACGCGCTTTAGACCGCTTGGCCGATCTGTTGCTCGAAGTAGTGACAACGATACCCCATCAGTTAATTCATCAAGCGATTGATCAAGTGGTTTTCATGGCACGTGATGCAAAAAATGGTCGCCATACAATTGTTGACTTAATCAATGTTAAAGAGCCACTGCCGACTCAATGACCTAATAGAAAACAAGTGCTACAAATTTAAGCCTTATATAACAAGCCTTATCTCATGTTAAGGACTAATATAAGATACTTTACATAGAAAATAACTTCTCATCCCTATCGTTGTGAGCGTAACAATCAAGCCGTGAGCGACCGACACGAACTCTTTTTGATGTTGATCCATTTCCTCTCTCCCACAGAAAGTAGCAGAAGGGAACAAGAGTATTCCCCTGTGACGACGTATTCGATAATTCACTGCGCTAACTGCCATAATAGAAGCTGATTATTCGCTGGCATAGATTGATCTTTAACCAGAACAAACCCTTGCTCCTGCAAAATAGCCGCTATGGCTTCCATATCACGGATACCGCTATGCTCATCGCTTTCACGTAAACAGCGATCAAGTTGCTCATTGCCCGCACTGGTATAAGCACCATGGTAACAAAATGGTCCATATAAAATAAGCTTACCACCCGCACATAATGCCTGTTTGACTTGTTGTAGAAAATGTTCAACTGTCGGCCATGACATAATGTGTAATGTATTGGCAGAAAATACCGCCTGGTATTGCAAACTATTCCAAATATACGTATTAACATCTATCACTAAAGGACTGGGCAGGTTTTGTAGATCCGCCTCCTCAATCCATTGTTGCAACCCTGCGAGTTTTTCTGATCGCTCGCTACACTGCCAAATAATATTCGGTAACTGTTGGGCAAAAAATACACCGTGCTGCCCCGATCCACTGCCAATCTCCAAAACTTTATCATCCGCTATTAACCATTGACGCAGAAACTGCAGAATAGGCGTTTTATTACGTTCGCATGCTTCAGAAAAAGGTTTGTTATGGCCTAGCACTGTTATCACCCTCCCTGCTAATCAATCAAGTCATTATACACTAAGAGCTCTTCAATCGCTATATTGAAAAATGGCGCTTTAACCTCCTTATAAATAAGCCTCCAAGTCTGTAGGCTCAAAAAGATACTCATCTGGTAGGCTACTATGAATAATTAAAACTTCAACATGACAATCTAATATTGGGAGTCTAACTATTTTTTCATCAAGAGTTTTCTCTAAAAATTTTATAGCCCTTGACTCTCTTAATCCAAGATGCATTCTTTCTTGCAATTTGCAGGGAATTGACTTATATAAGTGCACCACATTTCCATCAGGACACTTCACACCAATATCTCTGTTTTCAAAAATATCAATTAAATTATGAAAGTCAGTAACATAGCATCCATCGTAAAAAATTGGCTCTCCCAACCTCACAGAAGACAGTATAATATTAGTAAAATTTAGGCTATCAGCGTTCGAAAAAAATTTATTATAAGTCTCATTCTTCATTCTTAGCTTTGGTATAGCCCTTATAAGCTTTTCTTTTGATTTATTTAATTTTGGTATATGCTGGTTCGCTATCTCAGAATAAAATCCATAATGCTCATTAAAAGTGAAAAGATCTATTTTACTCTTTGCCTCAATAAGGAATATATCATTTTCTATTCTAAGCAAAAAATCATATTCAGCCTCTATCATGTTTTTCTCATCTTTTAATTTAGGACTAATAAATTGCACTTCGCTCTTTCGTGCCGATTGAGAAATCATATTTTCGTATAGATTACCTTTATTTTGATTTTTATTGACATTAAATTCTCCAGTATTTTTGAAAAGATTAAGCATACATACAGAAGGCTCAATTTCTCTTGCTATTGAGGCAAACAATACAAATTGATCATCACTCACCATATAAAAGGGCTGCTCAAATAAGTCACTCTTTTTGTTTTTATATTTTCCATTAAATACCCAACATTCAAAAATTCTACTCGCAGCGTAATGTGCAACCCCTCGTCGGGCTAGCAAATCAACCCATCTTTTTTTGCTTTTTGACTTAAAGAGCTTGTTGAAATTTCCATGCAAAGTATTAGAATTTAATCTAAACAATAACCCCCTATCTGCTATATCCTTTAAATTGCTATATGCTCTTAACCAAGCTTGCAATGAAATTTCATGATATTTTACATTTAAATTACTATAAAAACATGCCATCGTATTTACATACGATCTATGCTCTACTTTAGATATAAACTCTAAGGGCGGCAATCTTTTAGAATTTTTATTGATAATAAAATTTTCCTCATTTGATGTAATATTATTTCGCAAACTTATTCTTTTTCTAGTATTTGACAGAACCCAAGCTTTATAGGTATCATTTCCATCTAAATCAACTTTTGCATTACACATTGTGTCGTCCGGAACGATCTTTGCATCTAAAAACACCCAAAGCTCGTAAACATGATCGATGCTATACTTGTGGTTTAACAAAGTTATGTACTGAAAAGCATCGTAAATTAATTTCTCATTATAATCCCCACATAAATTAATTTTTTCACCATGCCTCCTCATAATATAACGCAATCCATGTTGTAAATTAACTATATTTTCTTCAAGCCCTACTTTCAGATTTGTTAACTCTGTTTGGCCAGCAATATCCATAATGGATGGTTCTTCAAGCATGTCAAAGCCATACAACCCTTCTATCAATTCCTTTGAAACATTCAGGTAGGATGAAGAATGCGTACTAAAATACATTTCTATTGCCATGAGAAGTGAGCCTAGTCTAAGATCTTCAGGTATGGCCAGCTCGCATTCTGCAATCATCTCAAATAGCTTGTCATATAGTTTCTGGAGGAAATTGACTTCTTTTAAGAAGTTCGCCACTAATATGCTGTCTTTATATTGAGATCCAAGATAACTTATAACCTTCTGTTTTAGTAATTTGTATTTGCCACTTGGATACATTTCCACTAGTATTTCTGAGACCTTTAACACTCTAATAAGGTGCTGATCATCATTTTCACTAGCAATATTTTTTAAAAAAGATATAAACTCATCTGGATCTGAGAGTGCTTTTTTTATGGCATTTACATCAACAATTTCCCTAAAATCCGTCATGTGCTACCCCAATACAATAACGTTTTTTTACAGACGATTAATCTACTATATTATAGGCTACCCATCAACTCCCTTATTACGTAATAAATTATGATTGGACTCTTAATAATAAGATGAAGATCGTCAAGGTAAAAGCTTAACCACTGTCCTTCATCATATTACTACCTGTGGCTATCGTATTAGGCACCACACCGTTGCGAACGACTATTTAATGTAGTAATTCGTGATAATTAGCGTCATAAATTTATTTGGCCACAAACACCGCATACCTCTTTTAATTGCTTAAATAGGAAGAAAGATTATCAATGGTCCACTTCCCTCAGAACATAATGACCAAACTTTGTTCACTACAATCTCTTTTCCATGCACCCTTATTCCACCCTCAACGTAAAATTTTATGGTTTGTGCTGACGGCGGAGATATTACTTAACTGATTCATTTTTTTGGTGGATATGGCTGGACTTGAACCAGCGACCTGTGCATTATGAATGCACCGCTCTAACCGGCTGAGCTACATATCCACATACGCAATTGTTTGCTTATATTAGCTAAATAGGCTCCGATGTCAAGCATGTTGGCAACAATAACACTAATGTTTTACCGGCGTCTCGATCTCGAGCACTTCAATCTCAAAAATCAGCTCTTCGCCAGAAAGCGGATGGTTGAAATCAACCACTACCTGATCTTCAAGCACACTTTTCACCATTCCGGGGATCTCTTGTCCATCAGGCCGAGCAAACAAGAAGATTAACCCCTGAGTCAAGCTGACATCTTTGGGGAAACGGTCACGTGATACGGTATGCACATTGTCGGGATTACGCTCACCAAAACCATCTTCGGGCTCAACCATAAAGGTATTCTTGTCGCCTACCTTCAAACCGAGGAGATGTCGCTCAAAATTCTCGGTAAAATGGCCAGCTCCCATAATCATCTTCACCGGGGCATCTGCCTCGCGTGTATCTTCGGCAACGGACTTATCTTTCAACATGATTTTCATGTGAACGACAACCTCGCAACCGGCCTCAATCTGTTTATCCACGCTTTACACTCCCCGTTCGATCTAATAATAGCGTTATCAGTAATAGTACCACACCTATCGAGATAGCTGCATCTGCCACATTAAAAATGGCAAAATGCCATGTCCCAATGTGAAAGTCAATAAAATCGTTAACATAGCCTAAGGCTATGCGGTCGTAGAGATTGCCTAATGCACCACCGAGAATAAACGATAGCGATAGTGGCTGCCACCAGCGCTGGACTGGCATCCGAACGAGCATGACAATAATCATAATAGAGATCACTGATGCTACAGCGACAAATATCCAGCGCTGCCAACCGCCGGCACGCTGTAACATGCTAAATGCTGCACCACTATTATGAACTAGGGTAAAGCTGAGCCAATCAAACAGATGATAGCTATCACCTGGCATGAGATTCTTGACGATAAAAAATTTGCTCACCTGATCAGCAGTCACAATTGCCACGACAATTACTAGCCAGATAAGTAGGCGATAACCTTTACGCATAATGGCGTTCCTCGCCTTCACTGGTTAAATTGGTAATGCAGCGTTGACAAATCGCCGGGTGCTCATCCGATTCGCCAACATCAACGCGCCGTTGCCAACAACGCTCACACTTCAGCTGTACTGATGCCGTAACTTCAAGACGCAACCCAGCTATCTCAGTCTCTTGCGCTGTTCCACCCTCCATTAATGGTAATAGTGTCGCGTCTGAGGTAATCAGTAGAAAACGTAGTTCAGGCGCCAATTTCTCTAGTAGCGCATACAGGCCGTCATCGGCATAGAGTTTAACTTCAGCCTCTAGACTCGAACCCAGCTCACCTTCACTACGACAGGTCTCAATGGCTTTATTCACCGCCTCACGAATGGCAATCACCTGCTGCCACTCATCAAGACTTAATAGCGGCTTCTCAACAAGAGGAAAACGCTCATACCAGACTGTCAACAACACTGACTCATCACGCTCACCCGGCATATGCTGCCAGATCTCTTCAGCGGTAAATGGGCAAATCGGTGCTAACCAACGTACCAAGGTCTCCAATAGATGAAACATCGCTGTTTGCGCCGAACGGCGCGCCAAGGAATTTTTTGGCGTGGTGTATTGACGGTCCTTGACAATATCAAGATAGAAACGCCCCATCTCCATGGCACAGAAATGGTGAATTTTTTGCACCACACGGTGAAAATGATAAT
>JANQHY010000001.1 GCA_028282395.1 Gammaproteobacteria bacterium | reverse complement strand
GTTACTCCATTAACATAAATCGCTCTCAACACCACGAATTATATACGTTCTAATAGCTTAATCCATGGATGAAATTAATTTGACGACACCCTCTAGCATTATTGTCTATTTTAACAGTTAATGTATATTTGCCTGCAATGCCGATGTTACAACAGGCTTTTTCGGCCACAAAGTCCAATATTAGCTTAACCGTTAGCTTCTATATGCTTGGGCTTGCTATAGGCATTCCGTTATATGGGGCTATCGCTGATCATATTAAAACATCAAAAGTACTTATCTTTGGACTCGGCTTGTATATAGTGGCTAACTTAATTGCAATTTTTTCACCGAATATTTCAATTTTCATATTGGCTCGCTTTCTTGAAGGTCTAAGTGCGGCAAGTGCACTTTGTTTGTGGCAAGTGATTGCCTTTACTTACTTTGAAAATCAAGCAAAGCATTTGATCAATTCCGGGTTTATTATTATTGGATCTATGCCTGCATTGGCACCGATGTTTGGCGGAGCTATTCTTACTTTTTCAAGTTGGCATGGTATCTTTGTTGCTTTAACTATCCTTGCAGTGGCCTTAATTATATTAACGCTAAGTTTACCAAAAGCGCCTAAAGGACAGCATGAAAAACCACAACATGAGTTGGAGCAGTCGCATATTGTTTTATTAATATTAAGGCAATATAAACACCTATTTTATGATGCGCAATTCATGATTTTAGCTCTTGCTAGTGCATCGATTTACCTTTCTGTCTATATGTATTTATCCCAGGTACCATTTTTACTAGCGAAGTTGCATTTTGCGACGAAAGACTTTAGCTTGTTTTTTATCCCTATCTCTGTTGCCTTTATTTTAGGTGGAATCATTTCAAGGTTTCTACTAAAAAAGAATATCCCATTTAAGACAATTTTTATGCTGCCTGTTATTATCTTTATTATAGCTCTTGTAGTGGTCATTTCTGCTAAGCTCGTTGGCATTACACTATCCGGTTGGTTATTAGCACTACCTTTTTTCATTTTCACAATTGGTGCAGGTATCGGGATGCCAAATCTGGTTAGTCACGCATTAGCTTTGCATCCTCATAGGAGAGGAACGGCTGCTTCTGCAATTGGATTGTTGCAAAATTTAGCAGCTTTCCTATTTAGTAGTATCGGCGCTTACCTTACCAATTATGGTTATAATGGTTTAATAATGTCATATGTGCTCCTGGCTGGATTACCATTACTATGTTTCATGGTCTACAGTTCACAGGCGGTGTTAAAGAGGGCTAAAACGGTAGCGCCTTAACTTTAAGTTAACGGTACCTGTCGTTTTGCCGACTTGCTTACAGTACTAATGCCTATTTAGTTTATTTTTCTACCCGTTTCAAAAATCCGGTAATTTCACCTAAAGCAAGCAAAACATTTTAAACACAACCGATTCAAATAGTCTATTGGATAGACCTCTTAGTTATTTGAATTTACATGCAAGACCGATTAGCGTTATACCAACACAATCAATTTTACTATCCGGTTTGATATTAAAGCGAACACAATAGAGCTGCAGATTACCGCTACATTTTTGTAACGGTGCTCTCAACGCTATGATCATATCCTTTTTCTGAAGCATCATGACCATCTTGGCTGTAAAATGCATGAGCATTGTGAGTGTCGCTATTTGCTGCTCTAGATTCCGTAGTAAGCGAATTTATTTGATCTATGTAGCGTTCTACCTCATCACGTATATTATCTAATACCATATCAGGAGTGCTACCATATTTAGAATAAGAAATGGTGCTGCCTAGCAGGCTAATATTTTCTACCTCATTTCTTAACTGTTCTATATCTAATAAAGGATCTTGCATTTCTCCTTTATGCAACATCCGCTCTAAACTATCTATTTTCTGCAGTACATTTGCTATTTCTTTTGGCCAATCTAGAACAAGCTTAAGGGTAGCATCATTCCTCCTCTGGGTTTCCTTAATCTGAGCTTCGTCAGCCCTGCCACCAGTAGGCAGAGCGGCATTACTAGTAGGTAGAATGACAGCGATAGTAACTGTAGAAATAGATTCCCCATTCATTTTCTTTGTTTGCGAAATATCGCTGGCTTTTTGCTGCTCCACCATCATTTGATGTAATTGAGCAGACTTTACCAAGAAATCAGATACTAATTTAGGGTTAGGAGCATCGTGCAACAGCTTTCTTAATTTTTCAGATGCCTTAGGGTGGTCAGGGTTAAATTTTTTCCTATCAATGAGTTCTTTTGGAAGAATGGGATTTCTTTTATTCAGTTCTTTTAAGCAGGAAAATAACATATGGGTTCCGTATCCTGATGTATCATCAAGTGCATTGATGATTAGTTTTGACTTTTCTTCAGGATCTTTAGTTGTGTCCAGTTGCGTAATAAAATCATTGCGTTTGCTAACAGAGATAGTTTTCCTACCTGGACCCTCAATGCCTAATCGTGATCTATATTCCTCAGACATCATATGATCCATGATTAACATCATAGACATATGCGAGTTTTGTAACGGGGCTGAATGATCACTCTTAACTTGTGCCACATCATCCTTTAGTGGGGATACCTTTACAAGTTGCACTGGCGAAGCTTTTGGTAAACTTGAAGATGCAGCGGCTTTTTTTACGTTGTAAGAACCATTCTTCTTCGAAAACATTAAGTGTGGCAGTGACTGAAATAAACTCTTTAAATTGTAAGACTGCTTTGATGTGATGCGTACGTTTTTTTTATTTTCTGTAGCCATTATAGCTCCTATTAGATATCATGATTATCTAATGAGCTTAAATCCGCAATATTCAGTATATATTTAAAGTTATTGCAATAATGTTGAATTGCCGGTAAAGCTTTGTAAACCTTGCCTAACAAAAGAAGGTTTCAAATTTTGAAACCAGGTTGCGCACCTTATGAAATCATGACTATGCAATTGGCTTTCAATGGAAAAACAACACCACCTCACAGCCTCGACATCCAAAATAGGCCAGAAGGTTTTAAGATACTCCGCCAACCACTAAGTTTACTGAAAACAGGTGATAGTTATGTGGCTAACCCTGTTTATACGTGTGGGTGTTAGAGCTGATACTGTTGAATGTAGATTGAGGCTGAAGATCGAGAAGATTAGGGGTAGCTAGTCTGGCTATACAAATATGCAAAACATTTAAACAAAATTAAAACATAATCCCAATAGGATCGTTGGTTGTACATAGACTATGAAAGAAAATGAATAAAGGAGTATTCTCATGTTGATTGTAACTAGCTATAACACTGTCTTACAACCGTATTATCAGACATATCCTGCTGCGCAATTGAATAATTATAGCGTTGGGTATCAAAATTATGGCTCGGATATAGATCAGGCAGTACGTGAGAGTCTTGCCGAGTCAAACCGACAGCAAGAAGAAGATGATCTGCAGTATGCCCTAGACCTATCTTCAGCAACAGCTCGATCACTAAAAGATATATCTAGCAATGATTTTGTGGCACAACAAGAAGCATTGTTGCGCAACTGTCATCCACCTCAAGCGACAACGGTACCTTCTCAGATTGATGCAAGAAGCTCGGATCAGAAATTTGCACGTACATTCCTAGACTTAATTGAAGAAATAAACAGGATTGACACGAGTACTATAGCCGGTGAAAACTTTCAAGACGCCTGTGTAGCACTTAAAGACTCCCTAGCCGAGAGGGCAATCTCAGAGAAGACTGGCACCCACCGCAAGCAAATTAAGTATTTAGGGAGGCTTGTTCGCGCAATGAATGACCCTGCTTCCAACATAGAGAACAAGCAAGTAGATATCCAAGAATACTCGAAAAAGACTCAAAACCTAAGTTGTAGTGTTAAGGCGAAAGTAGAAAGAGTTATAGCAAGTGCCAAAAAGCTATTTTCTCACAAAAAAGCCAATCCTTCGTCGGATACTGGAGTGCCTTTAGAAAACCGATCCACCACACAAGGGTCTAAGTCCACTCCTTGGTTGGATACTGCACTGATTGCAAAGGTCCAATCTGCCGCAGCAGATTATACACATGGGGCATAATAAAATATCGTGATGAAGGATAAGCAAAGCAGCAAGGAAGCATGAAAAAATATTTTCCTAGCGGTTGAATATTTTCACCAGAGCCACTGATCCGTTTTTGTGAGATTTTAATAAAATCTTAGGAAAGGCCAAAATTTTTTCAAAGCGCCACTTGCCTATAGCCTAGGGTCTTGTTATATTACAGCGCTGTTGCCGGCGTAGCTCAGTTGGTAGAGCAACTGACTTGTAATCAGTAGGTCCTGGGTTCGACTCCTAGTGCCGGCACCACATTTCACTTAGCGCGGACCGGTAGTTCAGTTGGTTAGAATGCTGGCCTGTCACGCCGGAGGTCGCGGGTTCGAGTCCCGTCCGGTCCGCCATTTTTAAGGGGTCCGTTCTGAAGACATGGGTTACAGTTTATACTCGAGACATAGGTAACACTTTTGCACCGAATGGATTATCAATTGGCTCCACTCTCTATTGTTCAGACAGATTCGTCCACACTGCCTGACCAGTATTGTCTTATCATGAAATGGGCAATCAATATCTTTAAGCTCAACATAGGGCCTGATTGAAGGCTGATATAACTCACCAGGGCATTGGATATATGACACCACGTCAAAAAGCATGTGAATTGAAAAATGTGGCTTAAGATCTCTACAGCTTTACTTAACCACTGCAATTGCATGTTTCACAAAACAGAGGCAATGCATATGAGCGTATAACTGTGTATAATACGTTATCTTATTTATCACACTAAAACCGTGCCGGTTTAGTTAAAGTAAAGGCTAATGGATAATGTTGCAAGGATGAGGATATGACAACTGGTGTAGTACGACGATTTTTGATGCCAAACCAGGATGGGAAATATCTTACCGACTTTTTATCTGGTTTGACGGTTGCTTTGGCATTGGTGCCAGAAGCGGTAGCATTTTCTTTAGTTGCTGGTGTTAATCCAACGGTTGGCTTGTATGCGGCGTTTTTTATGTGCTTTATCTCTGCGCTGTTAGGTGGGCGCCCTGGTATGATTTCTGGCGCAACAGGCTCCATGGCGGTCGTGATGGTATCGATTATGTTGATGTTTCCACATGACCCCATTACTGGCATGAGCTATTTGTTCACTACGATTATTTTAACTGGCATTATTCAAATTACTGTTGGGTTGTTGGGGTTTGGTAAATTTATTCGTATGATGCCCAAATCAGTGATGGTGGGTTTTGTGAATGGCCTGGCAATTGTGATTTTTTTGTCACAGTTACAGCAGTTCAAGTACACACCAGATGGCATGGATCATAAGGTTTGGCTGCATGGCGTTGACTTATATGTGATGATCATGTTGGTACTGATTGCGATGATAATCACTCATTATTTACCGAAGTTTACTAAAGCGATTCCCTCAGCACTGACAGGGATTATTGTCGTCACCATCATCGCTTGGGTGGTGCCATTACCGGCCAAACATATTCTCAATGTTGGTGACATGATTGGCGCGGGTAAAGACGTTGTTGTGCATACTTTTAGTGTGCCTCATGTGCCATTTAGCTGGCACAGTTTCAGTATCGTCGTGCCTTATGCATTTATATTGGCGATTATAGGTCTTTCTGAATCTTTGATGACGTTGTCGTTGATTGATGAGCGTACTAAAACTCGTGGTCGTGGCAATAAAGAATGCATTGCGCAGGGTATCGGTAATATTGTGTCCGGTTTTTTTAAGAGTATGGGTGGCTGTGCCATGATTGGTCAGAGTATGATTAATATTACTTCAGGCGGTCGCGGTCGGCTATCTGGTCTAACCGCCTCTATTTTCTTATTGTTTTTTATTTTGGCCGCTATGCCATTGATTAAATTGATCCCATTGGCGGCATTAGTGGGCGTGATGTTTATGGTGGTAATCGAGACCTTTGAATGGGCAAGTTTTGAGTTTATTCGCAAAATTCCTGCGCATGATGCACTAATTATCGTGGTGGTAACAGTCGTGACAGTGGTCGCCGATCTCGCAGTGGCAGTAGTCGTTGGTATTATCCTGGCATCTTTAGTTTTCGCTTGGCAAACTGCCAAAAATATTTATACCGAACAGCGACTTAATGAGCACGGTGTAAAAGAATACCTGTTACATGGTCCATTGTTTTTCAGTTCTAGCAGTCGTTTTAAAACACTATTTACACCAGAGGATGATCCCAAAGAGGTCGTTATCGATTTTCAATATTCACGTGTGGCAGACCATTCGGCGATTGACACCATACAGTATATCGCTGAGCGCTATAGTGCACTGGGTAAGAATCTACACCTAAGACATTTAAGCGCTGAGTGTAAAGCCTTGCTGGGCAAGGCCGGCTCTATGGTTGAAGCAAACGTACTGGAAGACCCGGATTATCATGTGGCGACTGATCGGTTAGGTTAGGGGACAGCCGGCTCTGTTTCCACGTCGGTGTCCTAACCACATCATGGACTATGCCGTAGTAAATATAACCAATATGCTCAATCAGTCATGGGTAAGATCTCAAGCTTTATTGGATTTAATCATCTGTCCGAGGCTTGTTGCATAAATAAAAATATGTAACTTACCAGTATTGGCTGAGGGCTTTATTTAAAGTGTCATATTTAAAACTAAAGCCTAACTCGGTCAATCTCTCTGGTATCACCTTTTGGCCAGATAACAATAACTCATCAGCAAGCTCTCCAAACAACATTCTTACCATCCAAGATGGTGTGGTCAAAAATGATGGTCGATGCATTACAGATGCCAGTGTTTTGGCAAAATCTTTTTGTACTATAGGAGTAGGTGCGCAAACATTCACAGAGCCGGTAATATTATTTTTTAATATGAATTCAATTGCAGCAATTAGATCATGTATATCAATCCAGCTAATTATTTGTTCACCATGGCCAATCGTGCCGCCAAAGCCAAATGAAAAACTCGGTGATAGCTTTTTCAACAGACCTTCTCCACGCTTTAAAACTACTCCAAAGCGCATTAAGGTGACCCGAACAGACTGCTCTGAAAGGGCTGCAGACTCCCAAGCTTGTCCCACTTGACTGAGAAACGAAGCATTTTTATGTATCGGGCTCTTTTCTGTAAAAGCCGTATGATCTCCTGAATAAGATCCATAAATACCAACAGCAGAAGCATTGAGTAATCTGGGAGGGTTGCTGGCCCGAGCACACCATGATGCTAACTTTAAAGATGTATTAACTCTACTGTCGATTATTATGCGCTTGATATGATCAGTCCAACGGGATTGGCTAATGTTAGCGCCACATAAATTAATTACGGCATCAACATCAGGATCTGTTGCATCAAGGTCTTGCCAACTGATTGGTGTAACTTGATCGTGAAATTGGCTTTTAATTTTTGATATTTCTCGCCCCAATACGAATATTTTGTGCTGTTTAGCCAACAGTGCTTTAATCAGTTCTCGACCAACGAACCCAGTTCCCCCAGCAATAAGAATAATCATATCGTATCTGAAGTGGTATTGGTGTTCTTCTGATGTAAAATCATAAAATACAGTGGAATCGACAAGGCAATAAACACAATGTCAACCCAGATATGTCTCATCATATGAATCGTATTCAAATAACCAAACACAGTGGTAAAAGCAAGATACAAAAAGATAGTCCAAGATGATTGGAACGCTGCTATCACGCGGCTAGTGTTGCCTTTATATTGGCTCAAGGTGTACACAGTAAATAGGATAACATGAAGAACCAAAGACAATACAAGTGCACTCGTACCTGCTTGCACTAACAAATAGGTAATCAATAAGTAAATTGCTATAGCAAGCACCCGCCCAAAGGGCACCCGAAAGCTGGCTGTGTCTTTTGTTTCAGTTTGGCGTAATTTTACAAATGAGATGGGTATAGCAACACAGGTAATTAATTGGAATACTGTTACAACAATCATGATTTTCTGCCAGTTGCGGAAAAACACTACCATGCAAATACACATGGCTAAAGTTAGTAATAGTGAGCGTCGTGAGATATTGTAGATTGGGTGTAAGGCATTGAAAAACTGTGGCATTTGCTGATCTTCTGCCATGCCGGTAAAATTACGGGAAGCCGACCCAGTATAAATGATGGCAGTACCGGAAGGGCTGACACACGCATCAAGATACAACACGATTGCCCAGAAATTTAAGTTTAACAGTAATAACAGTTGTGCTAACGGTGAAGTAAAATTCAGTTGATGCCAGCCTTTCATAATCATATCAACCGGTAAGGCCCCAATAAAAGCGGTTTGCAACAATAAATAAATAATTAAACACAGCACAACGGAGACAACTAATGCAATGGGGATATTACGCTTCGGATTTTTCAGTTCGGCACCGTATACGGCGATCATTCCAAAGCCATAAAAGGCGTAAAATATACCTGCTGTTACCACAGCACCAAAGGCCGGTCCAATGCCATAAGGGGTAAAGGTATGACGATATGCCGTAAAGTTACTGGGTGTAAATGAATCAATGATTAGAATGATTGCTGTTGCCAATGGAATAATAATTTTAAATACGGTGATGATGTTATTTACCTTAGCAAGGCTGCGAATTCCCCAATAATTGATACAACCATATAACAACATTAGGGCACAGGTTAATGCTATCCCTAAGTAAGTGAGATGATGATTCTGGAAAATATAGGGCTCAAATTTGGGGGATAATGTACTAATATACTGAATAGTTGCTTCTGCTTCGGAAGGGATAGTAATCACCAGGCCTAACCAATTGGAAATAGCCAATACAAACCCTAAATCCCGATTATGGCTAATGGTTAATAGCCGTGAGAATAGGCTGCGCGAATGATGCTGCGTGGAGATCTCTGCCAACATAAATGCCAATATCAGTACCAGACCGGCACCGATACACCACGACAGTAATGAAATAGAACCGGCTGCCTTGGAAGCATAATAGGCAGCGAATAACCAACCACTACCAATCATTGATCCCACGCCAATGGCAATAGCAGTGAACAAACTGGGGCGTTTTAGATTTGATGCTGGCATAATAATATACTCCAATATACTTTTAAAATACTATCAGTTCTTCTTAAGTCTATTACCACCAAGAAGAAGATTTCTTTGTTTGTTGATAGGCATGCTTTAAGGCTTTTACAGCAATGGGACGTGCTTGTGGACAACTTGTCATTTTTCCTGCAATTTTCATAACAGCACCTTTCGGGAAGGTTAAGCTATTAATATAATGAGTTAAATCTTTGGCAGACTTAACGTTAGGTAGCTTAACATCTTTCATATTAGCCAAACTGGGCTTAACACACTGTTGTACGAACCCATCCCACATGGCCTTATCTTGTTTGTTGTTCATATCAATACCGGTAAGCATTTCAGTCACTTTGGTCGTTTGTGCTTTGACAGTTGTATCTGATTTTCCTAAATGCTTACTGAGATCACTGGTAGAAAAACCAAAGGCAACGTTAACAGACAAACAGCCAAAGACAAGAAGAGAAAGAGATCGTTTCATATGAATACTCCAAAGGTTAAGGGGTTAGAAAGACAGTTTCTTTAAGTAATCTTTTGCTTTAGATTTTAGCTCCTCTTTGCCAGCATTGAGCAATAAGTTGTTAAATTGTTTTGGGTCTATCTGTACATTTGGCTGTAGCAAACTACCCGATAGAACTAACTTGAAAGGCAACTGTGATAACGACTGCTGCTTACCGCCAATGTGTAATTTGACGTCATATAAGGTAGCAATTATTGGTAAGTTTAATTGCACTTGGCTATCCCTCATATGCCAACTGCCAGAAGTCTCCATATTCAGGTGACTTGCTTGGATGGCATAGCCTTTGTTTAAATGAATAGAAGCTAATATGGGTTTAGCAGGTAGGTCATGTAGTGTCAATACAATGCGGCTGGTGGTTAGGTGTGCGTATAACGTTTTATCGGCACTGTTTACCGTAATCTCCGGTTCGGCTTTGAGTAGTGCTGGCTGGGTGGAAAGATTACGTGCGTTAATGCTAAAAGTCTGCTTAGGTAAGCTAGCGATGTTCAGATGGTCAACGGAAAGCTTCTCAATGGTTAATGTGGGTTGCTTGGTAATGAGATAACCGGCAGACAGGGCAAAATGACCATGCTGACTAATGTTTTGTTGCTGAGTAGCTTTGCGATTTTTCTTATTAGGCAAATGTGATAAAGCACCGCTAAAAGTCGTTAGCAAGTGCTTGGCTTGTAATAGGCGAGGTTGCCATTTTTGCCAGTCAGGTAAATAGTATGTTACCGGTGAGGTGGTTTTGGTTGCCTGGTGGGCAGTGGCTTTTTTACTAGGTGCTGTGGTTTTACCAGTGCGAGGTTTAGGTACAATGAGCACACCGGGATGCTGGCGCTGATTACCGCTTTGTGCCTGGTGGATGGTAATGTTGCTGATCACAATTTTTTTTCTAAGTAGTTTGGTCATATCTAAATCCAAACAAACGGTTTTTGCATAAAAGAGATTGTGATCAAGGCGATCTGGGTCAGCCATGGCCAACCCTTTAATCAAAACTTTTCCCTGTGCTAAATTGATTTGAGCTTTGGTTAAATTGACGGTTGCTCCAGTCACGTTTTCAAGCTGGCTGATTAACACCTGTTTGAATAAACGACTTTGCAATGCAGCTTGGAGTACTAAAGCCAATACAATCAAGATGATGATCACAACTACACCAGACCAACGAAATGGGTGTTTCAATTTTTTACTACTAATGGCGACCCAATCGACCTTGTGTATGCTTTGCCCGAGTAAGGTCCAGGAGATCAGCTTTAACCACCATCTTTGTGTGTAGTGTTGATATTTTTTTGATTGGCCTTGTAGGGCTGCCATTTTCTGACGCAGGCTTTTGAATAAACGTACGATTAGGTAGCCAACAATGAC
>JANQHY010000298.1 GCA_028282395.1 Gammaproteobacteria bacterium | reverse complement strand
ACATCTGTCGTCCAATGCTCTTTATTATTAATTCTGCTCCAGCCAACAAGACTGGCGAAGGCATAGGCAGGAACACCATAGTGCCAACCGTAGCGGCGTTGTAGAAATGCTGCGCCAGCAAAGGAGCTCGCAGTATGGCCACTTGGGAATGAGTAGTGGCTACCATTGGGTCGTCTACGATTAACAGTGAATTTGAGTGCATAGGTAGTCAGCATCGTTGCGGCATAGGCTTTAATAAACTGCATAGTGCCTTGTTTATCATGACTATAGAATGTTTTGAATGCGGCAAAGCCGGGTATTAACACTTGTCCCAGATTGCCAGCAGTTAGGTCAGTATTGCCAGCGAAGGCGGGTGTCTGGCAAATGAGTAGTAGCAGGCCAATGATAAGGCTCTTTTTGATAATTTTGGCCATGATGATGGTTTTTCTATCCTCGCGCTACAGTTCGCAGACTATTGTACAGGATTTGTTGCGATTGCCAATAGTGCGCCGCGAAGGTTTTTAATTGTTGGTATAGTTTTGCTCTTTCTCGCTGTTCTGATCATCGAGTATTTTCTTTGAGGCTTCCTGGTTTTGTTGACGGTTATCAATTATGGCCTGGTTTAAATAGAAGTCACCAGTGAGGAATGTTGAGTTTGAAGCTTTATTGGTTAGTGGCGTATTGAGAGAATCGGTTTGCTCATTATCAGATTGATGAGGGGAGTTTGCAAAAACATTATCTATATTGAAATTCTTATAATGATCTTTTATTTTTTCTATTTCAGTATTTAAGTCGTCGCTTTTTTTCCATAAGCGCGATAGCGATTTTAGTGATAATTTAATGCCATTAAAAAAAGCTTTCCAAGAACCCAGGTCACCTGATGCAACTGCATAACAGTCTATGGCGCGTGCATGATAAAGCTCTTTTGTCTCTTTATCTGCAGCGTTGTCACCTAATGTTTTAAAGTGATCGCCAATAGCAATCAGATCTTCTGCAGCACTTTCCATTTGACGGTGGTGATCATACCATCTACGTGATTCAGATATATCATCACCATATTTGTCTGCTTCAATATAGGCTTCCACCAACTGTTTTTCTATGTTGTTAATATATTCGTGGTAGGCAATAATTCCAGTTGTGCTTTTCTTAGGAAGATGAAGTTCCCCTGGAAAGTTGAGATTAAGATCATGGATGGATTTATGCGCGATAGAGGTTTTTTGATGGAGATCATCCAATTGTTTTAGGTAATTGTTGTAAGCTTCATCAAGTTCACTCTTGTTTTTAGTTGATAAAGATTTGTTTTCTGCGTCGTATTTTTTTACTAAACCATTGTATGCGATTAAAGCCCCGTGGGCTTGATCAAATGCTTTGCACATTTCTGCAATATTGGCTTTAGCATCAGCGCGAAGTTGTTCACGTTTTAGCATCTCTTCTGGTTTTTTCGTGGAGAAATCGGCTATATAGTTTAGTAAGCCTCTATCGGTACCGCCATCAGCATCACTTAAGTTGAATAACCGGTCGTAACATTTATCTAAATTGACCTCTTTATCATACATAGTTATTCCCCTTATATTATTTAATCCTACATTTTAATTATAGCATAGATTACGATGGGAGGGTATAGTTAACTCATTAACTTTTATATTTATTTTTTATCCATGCCTTAGTAAAGTTGGAAAATTGCGAAAAGCTGCCTTGCTATTTATGTGGTGTTTCGTAGGTATGATCATCGGTATCGTTGGTTTCCCCATCTCCATCCATTGTAGTATTGTTAATTGTTGTATGTTGTGTAGTCTTATCATCATTATTTTCTTTATGAGATTGGTTGTCATGAATGAATGTTGCATTACTATTCATTACGTTGGGTTTCGTTTCATTATTTGGATCAAGTACCCCATCGAGTGCGCCTTTTCCTTCTTCAGCTAGATATTCTTGTTGTATTAGTTCGTTTTCTAATGTTTTAGCCATGCTTTTCAGGGTAATGAAATCTTGTTTAATATCCACTTTACCGGCAGCATCTTTTTTTGAAAGAGCGCCCCATAACCCTTGTTTAACATAAAATATGAATCGCTGAAATATACTTGTAATGCCATAATTATAATCGAAGTTCATGTCATAACACTGCTTGGCTTGTTTCAGATAATAGCTTCTCTTTTCTGCACCTTCCTTAGTTTCTGTATCACAGCCATTTGCTAATTCAACAAACTGCTCTGCCATAGTACTGATAGCATCACGCATTTTTGAAAAGTCAGGGTGTGAGAAGTTGGCCTCAGAATCATAATCTTTTTCATCAAGATAATCTAATTGGTTAGATCTGGTGATTAAGATATTCGCCACTTTTTTGATATACTTTTCATCATCTTCATGCTCTTTTTGAGCAGGGATTGTACCGAAAGCGCGCGGATTTTCACGCATCACATTTATCAAATTTAATTTATCTTCGATTGTTGGAAGATTTGAATTATCCGCTTTGGATATTTTATTGGTCATCTTGCCAGTTGTCGAAGTGAATCCCGATTGCCCTTCCATATTGGTATTTCTATGTTTTGATTTTAAATAGCCAGTGACTTTATTCAATTCATCTATTTCATAACGAATAAAGCTTGCTGAAATATCATTTTCAACTTTTGACTTGTATTTGCCATATAAGGCGTCTGCTGATGCTGTAACATAACTTGCAGCATGTTTTCCCGCTTCAAGGTTGTTTCCATTCGCTTTGCTTGTCACCAAATCATCGTAAATTTCGCGAGAACTTTTTTGTAACATGGCGGCACCTCTTTTTCTGTCTCTATAAATCAATTATAGCATTTCTGATATTAACGGAAGCTTAAAAGTTACCGGTTTTATATTTTTAAGCCTTTGAATTTTATTTATATTTTTTGATATGGTGTGTGGTTTTATGAAACGATGTTCATCGTGGGTTATATTCACAGTTTGGTAGTTTATCCTGCCATAATTGCAACAGTGTTTGTAACTCTTTGGTATAATCATGATTAGGATCGGCAGTCGGCTCCAATTCATCCACTATTTCAAAACTGAACTGCTCTTCACCATACTCTTCCCAGTCAGCAAGTAGTAGTCGATTGCGCTCACTGCCATTTTTAAGGCTGAATTTAATACGATTAAATATTCCAGGAATATTAAGGCTTGCACCCAAAAGACGTCTGCCATTTGCTTTATTGGTGATGAGATAGATGCCCATTGGTGGTGGATTGGCTTTATAGTGCTGTTTTAGTGCCTGTTTATCAATGTTGGCCATTTTACTCACCTTATTTCCCTGATCCATCACGACTCTATCCTATCGAGGAAGTATCTGTCAAGCATGACTTTATAGTATAAAGTGGCGTAACTATATAGTTAAATGCAATTATTTTTTCGGTTAGTTGACTGGCTGAAACACGGACAACTTGTTACAATGGCAGCAACAACAGGGGGATAACCATGATAACAGATAGTGCCATACCAGAATTTAGCCCTTTTCGTATTTTAGTCGTGGGTGATGTCATGCTTGATCGCTACTGGTCAGGAGATAGCTCACGTATCTCACCTGAGGCACCCGTTCCGGTAGTAAAGATTGCTCAATGTCAGGAGCGTCCAGGTGGTGCGGCAAATGTGGCACTCAATGTCCGGGCCTTAGGTGCCAAGGCAACACTTATTGGCCTTATTGGTGATGATGAGGCAGGTCAGGCGCTGCAGCAGCAGCTACATGATGCAGGTGTTGATTGTGCGTTACTTGTCGACAAGCAGATGGAGACAGTAACCAAGCTACGTGTTTTAAGCCACCATCAGCAGTTAATCCGACTCGATTTTGAAACAACATTGCCGAAACCACCGGCTGCGGAACTATTACAACGTTTTCGTAGCGAGCTTGCCAAGGCAGATGCGGTCATTTTTTCTGATTACAATAAGGGCTGTTTGACAGAGATCAGTGAGATGATTGCTTTAGCCAACGATGCAGGCGTAGCAACCTTTATTGATCCGAAACAGCGCTCCTGGAATGATTATCATGGAGCAACAGTGGTTACCCCTAATTTGCGTGAATTCCAATTGGTAGCGGGACCATGCCATGATCAGGCGACACTGTTAGCAAAGGGTGAACAGCTACTTGTTCAGCATGATCTTAATGCGATTCTATTAACCCGCGGTGAAGAGGGAATGACCTTATTAAAGTCCGGTGAAGCGTCGCATAATTTTACTGCAGATGCTCAAGAGGTATTTGATGTGACAGGAGCCGGAGATACGGTGATTGCACTATTGGCGACTGCTTTTGCAGCGACACAACAACTGACGGAAGCTGCTTTTTTAGCGAATACTGCAGCGGGAATAGCGGTGACTAAACTCGGTGCGGCAACTGTCACGCCAGCGGAATTGCGTCGAACACTGCGGCGACAGCGTGGTGAAGAGGGCGGTATTATGGATGAAAAAACTTTGCTCATGGCAATCGCCGATGCGCGAGCGCATGGTGAACGAATTGTGATGACCAATGGCTGCTTTGATATTCTTCATGCTGGCCATGTTAGCTATCTTGATCAAGCGAAAAAAATGGGCGATCGCTTAATTATTGCTGTTAATGATGATCAATCCGTTAAGCGATTAAAAGGCGAGGCGCGCCCAGTGAATCCGCTATCGCAACGGATGATGCTATTAGCTGCATTGGCGGCAGTCGATTGGGTGGTGCCCTTTTCTGAAGATACACCACAGCGCTTAATTGAGGCAGTAGCACCGGATGTTCTGGTTAAAGGTGGTGACTATAAGGTTGATGAAATTGCTGGCAGTGACTTTGTTCTCAAACAGGGCGGGCGTGTTGAGCTAATTGATCTGGTTGCCGGCTGCTCAACCTCTTCATTGCTTGAGCGGGTTAAAGCATAGGATTTTACGCTATTTTCTTTTGTTCATACCTAGCCTAATTAATTAGGCAATAAAAGCAAAATCATGCTATTCTAGTAACAGATATTCTAAAAATAGAGGAAAAATAGAAATATGGTTACTAGAATGCTAGAAATTCCACTATCGCGACGTAAGAGCTTTTTTCTGTTTGGTCCGCGTGGAACTGGTAAAACTTGGTGGGTAAAGAGGCAATTGCCCGAAGCACACTATTTTGATCTCCTTGATATGTCTCTTTATCAACAGTTATTAGCTAACCCTCATAGTTTAGTTGAGTTAATTCCTAAAAATTATAAGGGATGGATTATTATTGATGAGATACAACGTATTCCTGCGCTGCTAAACGAGGTACATCGACTCATAGAAGCAAAATGCTATACATTTGTTCTCACTGGGTCGAGTGCAAGAACATTACGTCGTCAGGGGGTTAATCTACTTGCTGGTAGAGCATTAGTTTATCATATGTATCCCCTTGTAGCCCAGGAACTTGGCGAACAGTTTGATATAAAGAAATCACTAAAGTTTGGTCAGTTACCAGCGTTGTTGACGGAGCCTGAACCAAAGGCTTATCTTGATGCCTATGTCGCTACTTATTTACGCGAAGAGGTATTACAGGAAGGATTGACTCGTAATTTATCTGCTTTTAGTCGTTTTCTTGAGGTGGCAAGTTTTTCCCAGGGGCAGGTTCTCAATGTTTCTTCAGTAGCAAGAGAGTGCGGTATTAATCAAAAAAGTGTTAGCAATTATTTTGATATCCTTGATGATTTATTGCTTGGTTATCGTTTGCCGGTATTTAACAAGCGCGCGCAACGCCAAACTGTTCGTCACCCAAAATTCTATTTCTTTGATGTAGGAATTTATCAAAATATCCGTCCTCGTGGTATAATCGACAGCAGCGAAGAGATCGAAGGGCCAGCGCTGGAAACACTTTTCTTACAATCGCTACGTGCAATTAACGACTATAACGCGCTAGATTATCAGCTTTACTATTGGCGTACTAAAACAGGATTGGAAGTCGATTTTATTCTTTATGGTGAAAAAGGTTTTCACGCTTTTGAAATTAAACGTTCAGCTCAGATTCCCAAGCGTGTTACAAGGGGGTTGCGTGCATTTAAGCAGGAGTTCCCAGAAGCTAAGTGTCATTTGATTTATGGTGGTAATCAAATTTGTTATTTAGATGATTTTACTGTTTGGCCGATAGCAGATGCCTTAAAAAAATTACCTGAAATTATCAAGGAGCAGAAGTAGATTGTAACTGCCCAATATAAAATTGGATAGTTTTTATCAGGCCCGCGGTGAAATCCTCTTGGGGTTGCCAATTTAATTCGCTGCTAATTTTATCAAAATTGGTTGCATAACGGCGATCATGGCCGGGACGATCAGTGACAAACTCAATCTGCTGTTGATAGGAAGTGCCATTAGGACGAATTTCATCCAGTAGCTGGCAAATCTTTTTCACCAGGTCAATGTTTGACCATTCGTTATCGGCGCCGATATGGTAGGCCTCACCAATCGTTCCGTGCTGTAAAATAGTGTCAATTGCTAAACAGTGATCATTGACATAGAGCCAGTCACGACTGTAATTGCCGTCGCCATAAATGGGAATCGACTTGCCTTCAAGACAGGAAGTAATGATTGTCGGAATAAACTTTTCCTGGTATTGGTAAGGGCCGTAATTATTACTACAGTGTGACAGCGTTACAGGTAAAGCATAAGTTTGATGCCAGGCACGGACTAGATGGTCTGAACCAGCCTTTGATGCTGAGTAGGGAGAGTTGGGTAGATACGGACTCTGCTCAGTAAATGCAGCATCGCCAGGTTGTAAGCTGCCGTAGACTTCGTCTGTTGAGATATGATGAAAGCGACAGCTATTAGGGTTACGCTGTTGGTCGATTAGCCAGTATTGTCGCGCCGCCTCAAGCAGTGATAACGTACCAACGACATTACTTTCAATAAAGCCCCGGGGTGAGGTGATTGAACGGTCAACATGACTCTCAGCAGCAAAATGGACAATGGTATCAATTTGATATTGGCGCAACAGTTTATCAATCAGTGATCGATCGCAGATATTTCCCTCAATAAAACGGTGCTGATCTGCATTTGGCAGATTAGCCAAGTTCTCTTTTGAACCACCGTAGCCAAGATAATCAATATTGATAATTTGCGCCGGTTGTGGTTTTGCTAAAAGATGGCGAATGAAGTTACTGCCAATAAAGCCAGCGCCGCCAGTAATTAAAATATTTTTCATGCTAATGTCTCCACAGATAGAGTGTTGACAACGCGCGCTAAACTTTGTTGCCAATCAGGTAAGGTTATTGCAAAAGTTTGCTGTAATTTTTCACAACTCAGCACGGAGTAGTGTGGTCTTTTTGCTTGTTGAGGAAATTGTTCCGAATGGATAGGAATAGCTTTTCCCCAGTTGGCTATATTAAACTGCTTTTTTGCTGTACTGATAATTGCACAGGCAAAATCATACCAACTTGTTGGTTTGCCGCTGCAATAATGATAGCAGCCCCATTGACAATTACCCTCCATAATTTCTATTGCCAAATGGCCAATCAGTTCAGCAACATCCTCAGCTGCAGTAGGACAGGTGATTTGATCATCAACGATGGGGAACTCATCTTCACGACGTGCCAAGTTTAGCACGGTCTTAACAAAGTTATGTCGCCAAGGGCTAAATACAGCACTGAGTCGGAGAATAAGATGTTGTGCTACCCGTTCGGTTAACTGTTTTTCGCCAGCCAGTTTACTTTCACCGTAAACATTCAATGGTGTTGCTAGGCAGTTCTCATCATAGGGGTGGTGACGCTGGCCATCAAAGACATAATCAGTAGAGAGATGGATCATTGGAATTTCGGCTTGGGCACAATAATCACTCAGGTAGCTTACACCATCACAATTGACCGCAAATGCCGCCGCTTTTTCCGTCTCAGCACGTTCAACGTTATTGTATGCCGCGGCATTAATAACCAGATCAGCAGCGGTTTGGTTGAGTTGTGCCATGAGTGCTTTTTGGTTGGTGATATCGAGTTGAGCGTGATTAAAGCTAAGAATAGAGAATTGCGCATACTGATTAAGTTTGTGCTGAAGTGCGCGCCCGATTTGGCCATTACTACCGATAATCACAATTCTCATCATAGTGTCTCATAACGTGGGAGTTGCTCTATTGGCACATCGCACAGGCGAATACCTTGTTGGTCTTTCTCTGAGAGTTGTGGTTGACCTTGCAGTTGCCAGTCGATTCCCAGATCAGCATCATTCCAGAGGATTGATAACTCTGATGCCGGATGATAATAGTCGGTACATTTATAAATAAAATCCGCCTGTTTAGAAAGAACATGAAAGCCATGAGCATAGCCGGGTGGAATGTAGAGCTGCTTGGAATTTTCATCGTCTAGTACAATAGTGAACCACTGTTTAAAGGTTGGTGAATCGTGACGAATATCAACAACTACATCGAGAACAGTGCCACGTAGCACTGAGACCAGTTTGCCTTGTGTCTGCTGGCGTTGGTGGTGTAATCCACGCAGCACACCGGCGCTGGAGCGTGAGACATTATCTTGGACAAAGGGGAGAGTGATGCCGGCCTCGTGATAGCGCTGTGTCTGAAAGCTTTCGTAAAAAAAACCGCGCTGATCGCCGAATTTTTTCGGCGTAATAATTAATACGCCGGGTAGCGCAGTTTCCTCAACCTTCATCTGCCAACTCCATTAAATATTGGCCATAACCGCTTTTTATCAATGGTTGTGCCAGTTGTGTTAATTGTTCGGCAGTAATATAGCCTTTGCGCCATGCCGCTTCTTCAGGCGAGCCGATACTTAATCCCTGGCGCTTTTCGAGAATCTGAATGAAGTTGGCAGCTTCAAGCATGGCATTAGCAGTGCCAATATCAAACCAGGCGATGCCACGATTGAATAGTTTCGCATCAAGGCGTTGTTGTTCAATGTAACATTGATTGAGATCGCTAATCTCTAATTCACCACGTGGAGAGGGTTTGAGTGCTGCTGCAAAGTCAATCGCCTGATTGTCATAGAAGTAACTTCCTGCTACCGCATAGCGCGATGGAGGTGTCTCAGGTTTTTCAATAATACGGTTGACTTGACCATTGTCATCAAAGCCAATTACGCCATAACTGCGTGGATCATTCACTTTGAAACCAAATACTGTGGCGCCACGATTTGCCTGTTTTGTTTGTGGCAGTATCTCGGTGAGGCGGTGACCATAAAATATATTGTCGCCGAGCATGAGAAAGATGGCATCATTACCAATAAATGAACGGCCAATTAGCAGTGCTTCAGCGATTCCACGTGGTGAGTCCTGGGTCGCGTAATTGAGGTTGATGCCCCATTGTGAGCCATCACCAAGTAGGTGTTGGAACAGCGGCTGTTCTGTCGGGGTGGTAATAATCAGGATATCACGTATTTCTGCTAGAATAATCGTTGATAGTGGGTAGTAGATGGCAGGTTTATTATAAACTGGCAATAGCTGTTTAGTGACAGCTTTAGTCGCGGGAAAAAGCCTAGAGCCAGTACCACCAGCAAGAATAATAGCTTTATAGTTCAGCATGCTTTTTTGGTTCTCGGTTAAATTTGTTTGTGGCCGCTATTGTAGCAGTAACGGTAAATAGGGTCCAGAAATTACCTAGTTTGCTGCTTATGAGGCCTTTTATTTTACATCCACATCCATTTTGACCGTCATATCGCGAGTCACCTTGTCAGTACTTTCGCTATAGGTAATGTAACTAGTGTCGCCACTTTTCTGGCTGAATGTCCAATTACCATGGTCATCACATTTCAGCGCATACCTTGCGGCATCATCTGGTGTATTAGTCGGGCAGAATGCTGAGCCATAAGGGACTTTATAGACGACAAAGTCTTCCTCAGGCCCAGGATTTGTTTGATAAGCATTGCAATATAAAAGCCAGCCACCTGAGCGTATCTCAACATCATAATTATCAAGCCCAGCACACCAAGAATATGAGCCGAAACCCCCATTACTGGAATAGGCGTGAATATTGATATCTATTGAGGAATTAGGATCAGCAGTTGGCTTGGCCTGTGCCACGCCTAAGGCAAGTATGGTTGCAGATAGCATGGCAGATAGTCTAACTGTTCCAACAAATGTTTTGATTTTTACTAACATATTACGTCTCTACTCACTGTTTAAATAGTTATTCAAATTGATTATGGCAACACGGCCTTTGGTCTTTCAATCTATGTTCTATCACAGGCCAAGTACGATGGCAAATGAAATAGCGTTGATACCTTCTTAGGCAGCTGAAAGCATGGTTTGCTGTTTTGTGCGCCATAGGTACCAGAGACCGATGACGCCAAGGGCTTTGACAATGATCATGATGATCATGCTTGGCCAGTTGAATTGATGGAGCAGATAGAGGTTAACAAAGCTGTCGACCGGGGCACTGACCAGTGATGAGAGTAGAATGCGTTGTGATAGCGGTTTTCTAGTGAAAGTAAAGATGCTCCAGTCAATCAGTTCGCCAGCAGCAAAGGCGCCAAGACTAGCGATAGCAGCATCTTGTTCAGCTAGGCCATAACTGATCAGACAGCCGATAAGCATGGCGAGAATCACCCAATGTTTGACTTCACGTTGAGTGAAATCGCGCAACACATAGATCAAGCCAACGACAAAATCGGCAATTGAGACTGGGGCGCCATGGATAGTGAGTTCTGGTACATAGCTGAAGATCGTATTGAGTAGGACGATAAACAGTACATAGCCAATGGTGGCGGGATAGAGGCGACAAAATTTTACTAAAGAGTTGTAAAATAGTGATATCATAGTTATTGTTGTCCCATCTCGTTATTATCAATACTTTGCAGACGGCAAGTCTACCAATTACTATGATGGTTGTCTAGTTCGCGGCAGTTAAGCCTTGGAACCAGCTTCCTCCACTTAGGCTAATGATAATCGCTGAAAGGAAGGAAGCCGGTTGCAAAATGGCTATAAAGCGCTGTTGCTGCCGTATATAGTCTTGCTACACAAGAGATCATTTTGAGCACTATCATGGAAATTTTGATCGGCGAGGCTCTGTTGCATGTCTCGAGTCACTTTTTGAGCATGAGAAGTATTAAAAAAAGCGGAGAAGAAACCTAGATTATTAAAAGCTTTGATTGCAGGATTTTCTTGACGTTGCATTATCTCCTCGTAGTGTCTAAAGCGTGTGGAGGCTATTTTCTGTTTTAGGTTGCTGTGCTCCTCTTTTGCGCTACGATATTCTGAGCTTTTATCGCCAGAGCATTTCTTTTTGAACCATAATTTTATACTTGACAGTTTTAGTTTAAAACGGAATGAGAAGCTATTGGTGGAATTATATACGCTCTGATCGAATTTGTTATTACTGCGCAACATGCCTAGTCTCTGATTATAATCTTTAATACTGTGCAGCATATCTTCTCTCCTATTATTTTTCTGTTTTACAACGTGCAAAAAAGTTTTCTACTTCAGCAGTACTATTTTTCTGCAACTTTATTTATTCTACTTCATGTGTCAACTCCCTTAGAGCTAGTTTTATTGCTTGCGCTTTTTTGGTGAGCAGTTATATTATATTGAGCAAATTTTGTATGGCATGTAGACGCTGTTGGCGAATCATCTGCGAAATTTCCCAGCCACTCATGTCATCATCAATCATTGATGTGTCGGTTGACTCACAGGCACCGGCGACTTGACGTAAGCGATCTGCCTGTGGATAGTCATCACTACCTTGTTGCTGCCAATAATCAGCATGGCAAACTGTTAGCAACTGGTCAAAGCGTTGTGGGCGGCGAAAAAAATCGGCCTGCTCGAGTATTGACAGTAAGGTGTCAGCATTTTCTTTCATTGCTTGATGGCATTGATGACGTAACTGAATTGTGAGGCGGCAGAGATCATAGTAACGGTTTGGCAGATGTAACCGTTGGTTAAGGTGATCAAGAAACTCTATCGGTATCTGACAGAATGTTGCGGCAAACCGTACCACGGCATCGTCACTAAGTTCAACGGCTTCCTTTAATGCAGCAACAGGTTGGTTTTGGTTGATTTCAGGAAAGAGTATAGATAGTGCATCACAGGCAATGAGCTGTTGAAAAAATCGTTGTGGATAGGGGCTTGTTAATGCCCGCTCAAGCTCATTAAACACACGTTCAGGGACTAAAGCAGCAACTTCGCCACTCTCTACCATCTGTTTCAATAGCGTCAGTGTCTCTGCAGCAATAGTAAAATCGCCAAAGCGTGCGGCAAAACGGCAGAGGCGTAATAATCGTACTGGATCTTCACGAAATGCGTTGGAAACATGACGCATCACTTTTGCTTCGAGATCACGTTGGCCATT
>JANQHY010000267.1 GCA_028282395.1 Gammaproteobacteria bacterium | reverse complement strand
TTGAGATTTTTCTTGATTGGCGCTGGATTTTTTTCATTAATATCCCTGTGATTGCCATCGCATTAATTCTTGGCATGATTGCCATAAAAGAGTCCAAAGGTGTTGAAGTATCAATTGACTGGTTGGGAACGATTTTAATGACCGTCATGATTGGCGCACTCCTTTTCGTCATTAGTCAGGTGAGTTATTACGGTTGGCATAGATTGGTGATGGCGGCAGTTGCTATTTTCATCGTTTCACTGACTCTGCTAATCATCATCGAAAAACGCTCTGAAGAGCCGGTTGTGCCGTTTAAACTGTTTATGAATAGAGGCTTTATTTTGGGTACGGTGATTTTCTTTGCGACAGTTGGTTGCTGTTGGTCAGTGATGTTTATTATGCCAATCTATTTACACAATCAATTGGGTTATAGTATTGAGGGCGCTGGATTGCTGCTGTTTGTCATGACGTTTATGACGATTCTTGCGCCGCCATTTGCTGGCCACTGGTTTGACAAGAGAAGTAAGCGTATTGCTGCACATGTGACACTACTATTAAGTGTTATCGGTTTATTGCTATTCTCAATGCTGCAGTTGCATGGGCCATTATGGTTAATTATCATTGCATTTATTACTTTTGGGCTGGCTTGGGGTGCAGGAAATGGTATTGCTATCCCCTTTGCGTTGGCTGAAGCAGGTGCCGATGAAAATCCCGGTATGATAGCTGGGGGATTGATTTGTGCACTTTATATGTTTGGTATTTTCTCGTTAACGATCTTCATGGCGATTTATCATTATGGTGCCCATTTGTCAGTTATCAGTCGACTGCATAATGCTTTCTATTTCTTATTGCTCTGCGTGATCATTTGTTGGCTGATTGCAGCAGTTCATCTGAGAAAGCCGTGATCCTGTCTATCGTTACCCCATCGCTTGCCCGCGCGATCGAGAAATTAATATAGTAGCTTGCATTGCTTTCATGCAGCGTTAGAGTGGAATTACTAGAAGAAAAAATAGAGGTAGAATGACTTATCCCCAGTTCCTGTGGATAACGTTGTGGATGGTCAGTGAACTTCATTGGCAGATGACTATTTCAGCGCTTGCTGCAGTATGAGGGTAGGAAATGGACAGCAGTGTAGGAGCCTGCCCAAGTTATTTAGTAATAGGGCCTAAGCGAAATAAATGGTTAAAATTTGTTTTTTGTGTTGAATTTAGTCGGTGAAGTCGCTATTCTTCCCGGGATATGTCATTGCAGTAGCAGATTGGGGTGTCGCCAAGCGGTAAGGCACGGGGTTTTGATCTCCGCATTCGCAGGTTCGAATCCTGCCACCCCAGCCATTTTCCATCATGAAAAAACCGATGGATGTAGGTTGCTCACTTTCCTATGTATGGAAATGCAGCAAAATAACACGCAAGTTAACAATGAGAGAGTCGACGGATGTCAACAAATATGGTGCTTTTTAGCGGTAATTCTAATCGACCGCTAACAGAGAAGCTGGCTCACCACCTTGGCGTGCCAGTGGGTAAAGCGATGGTTGATTGTTTTAGTGACCATGAAGTGCGGATAGAGATTACCGAGAATGTTCGTGGCAGTGAAGCTTTTATCGTGCAATCGACCAATCCACCGGCAGAAAATTTAATGGAGCTGGTTCTGATGGCCGATGCTTTGCGGCGGGCCTCAGCTATCAATATAACCGCAGTCATCCCCTATTATGGTTATGCGCGTCAGGATCGTCGGGTACGTTCAGCACGGGTGCCGATCTCTTCACGGGTAGTCGCTGATATGCTGTCGAGTGCCGGCATTGACCGCGTACTCACGGTTGATCTCCATGCTGATCAGATCCAAGGTTTCTTCTGTATGCCAGTCGATAATGTCTATAGTTTACCGGTCATGCTTGAAGATATTAAACAGCGCTCATTCGAGAATTTGCGTATTATCTCCCCAGATGTTGGTGGCGTGTTACGCGCACGTGCTTATATCAAGCATCTGCCCAATTCTGATCTTGCCATCATCGATAAGCGGCGCCCCAAGCCCAATGAGTCACGGGTGATGCATATTATTGGTGATGTTGATGGTGCCGACTGTATTATTGTTGATGACATTGTTGATACTGCCGGTACGCTGTGCAAGGCGGTAACAGCGCTGAAAGAGCG
>JANQHY010000238.1 GCA_028282395.1 Gammaproteobacteria bacterium | reverse complement strand
CTGTTTACCACTTAACCCTTGGGATAGCGAAGCGCTCATCAATGCCATGATTAGTGCCATCGCTATGCCATTAAGCGAACGTAAAACACGCTGGCAAGGGATGTTCGATTATGCCAAGCAGTATAGCTCAACACAGTGGGCGCAGAGCTTTCTCAATCATCTTGTTGCCAGAGAGCACTATTTCACCGATACTATCAAACCGAGCGACCCCTCTTTGGCGCAGCTTAGATCCCTATTTAAAAAACAGGGTTGGAATAAAAAGTGTCGCCTAGTACTGTTTCTTGATTATGATGGGACGCTGGTGCCTATCGTTAATGATCCAGAGAAAGCCTTATTGCCAAAAGCGACTCAGCAGTTACTTCAGCAGTTGATTGATAGCGGAATTGAGATTAATATTTTAAGTGGTCGTAAAAAGCATTTCTTAGCGCAGCAATTTGAGATAATTTCCGCAACGCTGATCGCCGAGCATGGCGCTTTCATTTATGAAAGTACAAGCAGGAAATGGCGTGATCAGATCAAACAGTCTCATAGCTGGGTTGTACCTACCTGTAAGATTATGGCTAACTATGTTAATCGCGTGCCACATTCGATTGTAGAGAAGAAGAATTATGCGATTGTGTGGCATTATCGGAAAAGCCCATCTGACTACAGCACCTTTCAGGCTTATAAACTCTACCATGAACTTAAACTCCATTTGCAAGGTGAGCCAGTAGTCGTCATGCACGGCAAGAAAACTATCGAAGTAAAACATCTGCAGGCAAATAAAGCACGCTTTATCCAGCAACGCATTGCTGCAACAGATAACAGTGCAACCGATTTCTATATTGCTATCGGCGATGATATGACCGATGAAGATATGTTTGATGCTATCCGCCGTGCTGGCATTAGCATTAAAGTAGGCCACGATCACTCTCTAGCAGATATCCATCTGACTAAACAGTCTTATGCTATTAAACTACTAGAAAACCTAATGCGGTTGTAGCCATGACAAAACAGCCTAAAGGCTGTTTTGTCTGCTTTCACTATGCTCGTTAATCCGCGATAATACAATTATTTTTAATAATAGAATGTCTGCGGATAGTAATTAGATTGATAGGATCGGTTATAACCCTGTGGATGATTATATCTATAAGGTTGATTATAGCCATACGGATGGTTATAACCATAAGGATCGTGATAACCATAAGAGGATTGTGATTGAGAATAGTATGGCTGCTGACCTGATTGATAGTATTGTGGCGGTGGCGGCTGATTTGCCTGATCCGCTCTATCCATTGAGGCGCCAACCTGATTACCTGCTACAGCACCGACAACACCACCAATACCGGTAGCGACGACTTTACCCGTACCACTGCCAAACAGACTGCCTATTGCGGCGCCAGCACCAGCACCCACTGCAGTTCCTGTCATCTGTTTGTTTTCACACCCTACCAATGGCACAACCATCAATGCTGCAAGGGAAAATTGAAGAAAGTATTTTACCATGACAAAACTCCTTATCACTCTGCAAGGTGACCCTTACAAAACTTAATACCTAGTTACAAATATAGCCGCTTTTTGTTATGATTGCAAAAAAAACGTGATAATATCCCGCATAGCAGTTACTAAGCTAATAAGAAGGCCACCATTAGCTATAGTAAAAGAACTGACAACCCTTGTGGCAATCAACTATACAGGAGAAGCTAATATGCAAAAAGCTTGGTGGGCACTTACCGGCACTGGGATAGCAGCCATTACTGTTGCTATCGACTTTACTATTGTTAATACCTCTTTAGCAAATATCGAACGTGAACTGCATACCTCAATTACCCAGTTGCAATGGGTGATGGCGGGTTTTGGCCTGTTCTTTAGCACACTGTTGGTAACGATGGGACGCCTTGGCGATCTAAGAGGGCACAGAAAACTGCTGTATAGTGGCGTTATTGGCTTCGGAATCGCCTCACTTGGCGCTGGATTATCACAATCACCACAATTTTTAATTGCGATGCGTATGCTCCAGGGTTTTTTTGGCTCGGCTATTTTTCCCACTGGCATGGCAATTGTTGCAACCGCTTTTCCGCAAAATCAACAAGGCCGCGCATTAAGCATCTATGGCAGCTTAATTGGCGTAGGTCTGGCATTTGGCCCAGTTATCGGCAGTTTGATTATGACACTATTAAGTTGGCGCTGGATCTTTTTTATTAATATTCCGATTATTTTTCTTAGCTTGGCTATCTGTATCCCAGTCATTGACGAATCCATACAACGCAATGCACAACCTATCGACTGGCCAGGGGTCATCACAATTATCATTGCATTAGGCACACTAGTTTTTGCGATTAATCAAGCATCAAGCTATGGTTGGCTATCAACTCCGATTATCATCTGCTTTGCCATTTCACTGATTGCACTCATCACGTTTATCAAGATAGAACGCCACACCAAGGCGCCACTCATCCCTATTCAATTCTTTCTTAATCGCGGCTTTCTAACTGGACTTATTGTTTACTCGGTTGGCGTATCAATCCCCTGGTCAATTATCTTCATTATGCCACTCTATCTTCACACCTCTCTCGGCTTGTCAACAGGCGCAGTTGGCCTACTGCTTTTTGTTATGACTATCATGACAGTGATAGCTCCAATCATCTCCGGCCACTACTACGACAGAAAAGGAGCAACTGCACTTATCCATACGATTTTCATATTTAGCCTAGCCAGTCTATTTATGTTTACCCAGCTCCGCGCTCATGGACCATTATGGTTAATCATTATCTCATTTATTCTTTTCGGCTCAGCCTGGGGCATTGGTAATGGCATTGCTGTCCCGTTAAGTATGTCAAAACTTACTAGCACTGAAAATAGCGGCTTAGTCTCGGGCGCACTAATTACGTTAATGAATCTATTCGCTGTGATTATCCTCACTGCCGACACGACGCTATTCGATTATGGCAAGAAAATCTCTTTTCTTCACGGCGTCCATATTGCCTGTGCACTATTAATGATAATCTCTTTTGCTCTCTGGATCATTGCAACCATTGTACATCATAGAAAATGACGATAGAATAATAGTGAAATATTTGCTGCCGTGTAACGTCTGTATAAATTCAAATATGATAACAGCATGTTAAGTAGTTTTATTGATATAAACAAAAGTGATCTTCCCTCTTCTGATACAGAAGACAACGAATTTGACCTCTTTCCAACAACCACGGTTGAGACGCCTAAGAAAACGAGTGCGGTAGCCGATGACCCAGATTATCATAGCTATGACATGATAAAGGAATCGACTGCACTAAAAAATAACGGAGTAAAGCTAATACCAGGCCAACTATTTTTTGCATCATGCGCTATTTTTGAAAAAAACGGTTTTTTATCCCATAAAGCCCTCCTTCCCCCCGCTAATAGCAGCATCGATAAACCTTACGGAATGATTTTCAAAAAGAAGAACCGTTTTTGTGTGGTAAGTTATGCTTGCTCAGATAGTAAAAAAGATAAAAAAACACCACACATTAAAATCCTAATGCCATATATCTACACTTTAGCAAGAAAATATCTGCAACCGGGAGAATTCTCCCCATCCTCTGAAGAAGAGAAGGACATCAATCCCTTTGTCATCATCAAAAAGCCACCAACTATTAGCTATTATTATATTATCGCATTATCTCACTATGGCAGAAAGCATTATGTTCATATTGCCATTGAAGATGAGAAAATCAATTTCTACTGTACCGTTCCAGGATTAGATTGGTTTTATTGGGGCAATCATAGTATCGAAACGATCATCAAAGCGACACATGGACAGAACCTCAAAATGGTATTTCACCGTGACAAATGCCAACTTAATGGTTGGGAATGTGGTTTACATGCACACGATATGATAATGCATCACACCGGAGATAAAGATAGAATGCAGTTCTCTTTTTTTAAACCCTCTTACAAAAATC
>JANQHY010000234.1 GCA_028282395.1 Gammaproteobacteria bacterium | reverse complement strand
ATGGTGACTAGCACATCCGTCATCTGTATTGTCATTTTCACCCTTACGCTAGCAAAGGCCAAATAAAAAAGAGAAAGAAATAGTTTTGTATGAAAATAGCATTTGACCAAGGCGAACTTAACGTTGTCATCAAAGGAGAGCCGCAGACACAAACGTGTCTATTTATCCTCCCAGGCGGTCCTGGCCTATCCCATACGCTTTACCAACCTTTCTGTGATGTGTTTGCTGACCACTACTGTCTCATCTATTTTGATCCACCAGGCTGTGGTGAGAGCAGTCGCTATCCAAAAAATAGTTACCATATTGATCAATATATTCGCGCTGTTAATACCATAAAAAAGCATCTTGATTTAGAACAGATCTGTTTAATCGGCATCTCTTATGGCGCCATGGCAGGATTAAAGTATCTCAGTCAATTTCACCAACAGGTTCGCTCTGCCATCCTTATCTCTTGCTCTCCTCATCATAGATTTATTGAACTGGCACAAGCAAATCTCCGCGCCAAAGCAACTGCTGAACAGCAAGCACTATGTCAAAAATTATGGGCTGGCAGTTTTGAAAACCTTGAGCAGGCACAACATTTTTTTGAAGTCATGGCGCCACTCTACTCCAAACGTGTTGCCGAAGGTAAGAAGCCCGCTTTTAACGAAGTTGATGTGAATGTTGACGTACTGAATAATGCGTTTAAAAACAGATTTTGGCAGCTCGATCTGTTACCAAAACTCTCTACCATCACCTGCCCAGTCTTAGCACTCACTGGGGAGTCCGACTGGATAACTGATGCCAAACTGCTTGATGAGCTAGCACAGCATCTACCACAACGTGATGATATCTGCTTACAAGTAATTGCTGACTGTGGCCACTCGATGTCACTTGATCAACCACAACTGGCCCAGCAGATTATTTCAACCTGGCTCGACTGTACAACCGACAGAAAATCCTATCCACAGCCGCCGCGCCAATTAGTTGCAGAAATTATTCAGCAACATGAAAATCGAGACAAAGCTCATTGCCATCAAAATCCTCAATAAATAGATAGGTTGACTGATATTGTGGCAACTCTAACGTATGGCGGACTTTAAACCCAGCTTGAGTAATTCTCTCCTGTGTTTCAGCAACATCACCCTGACATTTAAAGGTAAGAATTTGCGGGCCTTTCTGTTCAGCCAGATGATGACTCTCTTCTGACGTATCTTCTCGCAATACAACAAAACTACGCTCATTTTTACCGATACCAATCGTTCTATTGTTATCGGTATTTTCAAAAATTTTCTCCAAGCCTAAAACATCCTGATAAAAGGCTAACTGTTGTGATAGGTTTTTTGTCATCATAACAACTAAAAAATCGTTAATCATTGGAAGTCCCCAATTTCTATTGTAAAATTATAATTACTCTAATGCTTCCGTACCAGCAACAATTTCGGCCAGCTCTTGAGTAATGCTTGCCTGACGTGCTTTATGGTAAGCCAATTTAAGGCGATCCATAATTTCATTGGCATTATCGGTAGCATTTTTCATCGCTATCATCTGTGCTGCCTGTTTACATGCAACATTTTCCAATACGGCCTGATAAACTTGTGACTCAATATAACGCGTCAAAGTTAAATCCAAAAGTTTTTTAGCATCAGGCTCATAAATATAATCCCAGCGCTCTGCTGCTTCAGCACTTCCCGGTGTTAGCTCACCACTTTCAGAAATTAATGGCAACAGTGAATGAATTGTTGGTTGCTGCACCATAGTGTTAACAAATGTATTGAAACAGAGATAGATTGCATCAATCTTACCATCGCGATAATGATCAAGCATCGCTTTCATCACACCAAGCAGATCATTAATTGTCGGCATATCACCTAAATGGGTTGCTACTGCAATAATATTACCGCCATAAATATGGAAAAATGTCTCAGCCTTGACACCAATCAAACCCAAATCAATCTCTACTCCCTGCTGCGAACGCTGGGCCATATCTTTAATGACTGCACGGAACAGATTATTATTTAAGCCACCACATAGCCCACTATCTGATGAAACAATAATATACCCTGCTCGCTTCAATGGCCGTTCAATTAAAAATGGGTGGCGATACTCAAGACTAGCTGTAGCAATATGTTGGATCACCTGCAGCATTTTCTCTGCGTAAGGGCGTGAAGCCATCATCCGTTGCTGCGTCTTGCGCATCTTACTGGCTGCAACCATCTCCATAGCACGAGTAATCTTCTGCGTATTTTTAATACTATGAATCTTGGTTTTAATCTCTCTTATTTTAGCCATTGACTGCTATCCTATCTGGTTAACCGGCCCAACTCTTTTTAAATGCCTCCAACGCTTTTGTAAAGCTCGCTGCTACATCATCATTGTAGACAGGTTTGGCATTAACACTGGCCATTAATTCAGCATGACTCTGACGCATAAATGCCAACAACTCTTCAAGAAATGGCACCACTTTATTAACAGCAACATCATCAAGGTAGCCTTTCTCAGCAGTAAAAAATGACAGTGCTAATTCAGCAACAGTTAATGGTACATACTGCTTCTGTTTCATTACCTCAACATAGCGTTGACCTTTTTCCAATTGACGCCGAGTCACGTCATCTAGATCAGAACTAAATTGTGCAAACGCCGCCAATTCACTATACTGGGCTAGGGCAATACGAATACCACCACTCAGTTTTTTAATAATCTTTGTCTGCGCCGCACCACCTACCCGCGAAACCGATAGTCCTGAGTTCATCGCTGGACGAATACCCGCATTAAACAGGTCTGTCTCAAGATAGATCTGTCCGTCAGTAATCGAAATAACATTGGTTGGAATAAAAGCAGAAACGTCACCCGCTTGCGTTTCAATAATTGGTAACGCAGTAAGTGAACCCGTTTGCCCTTTTACTTTACCTTTGGTAAACGCCTCAACATAATCGCTATTTACACGTGCTGCACGCTCAAGCAGACGTGAATGCAGATAGAAAACATCACCCGGGTAAGCTTCACGACCTGGTGGGCGCCGTAATAGTAATGAGATCTGCCGATAAGCCCAGGCATGCTTCGTTAAATCATCATAAATAATTAATGCATCTTCACCACGATCACGGAAGTATTCACCCATGGTACATGCTGCATAAGGGGCAATATATTGCATTGCCGCTGCGGTTGCTGCAGTCGCTGCAACAACAATCGTATTGTCCATAGCGCCATGTTCTTGCAGTTTATTTACCACTGCTGCAACGGATGAGGCTTTCTGACCAATCGCCACATAAATACATTTGATGCCACTATTTTTCTGATTGATAATGGTATCAATCGCAATGGCTGTTTTACCTGTTTGACGATCACCAATAATTAATTCACGCTGGCCACGACCAATCGGTGTCATCGTATCAATTGATTTCAGGCCAGTCTGTAACGCTTGCGTCACTGGCTCACGATGAATCACGCCTGGCGCAACTTTTTCAATCGCTGCAGTCTCAGTGGTTTCAATCACACCTTTTTCATCAATCGGTCGACCAAATGGATCAACTACCCGACCTAATAGCGCTTCGCCGACGGGAACTTCAACAATGCGACCACTACAGGTAACCGTTTGACCTTCACGTAGATGGCCATATTCACCTAATACCACCGCACCAACAAAATCACGCTCAAGGTTTAATGCTATCGCCGCACTATCGCCTGGAAGCTGTAAAAGCTCACCATACATCACGCCTTCAAGACCATAAATACGTATTACGCCATCTTTAACGCTCATAATAGTGCCTTCAGTGCGCACTTTATCACGATCACTAAATTGACTAATACGTTTCTTTATTACTTCGCTAATTTCTGCGGGACTTAACGACTGCATTGTACTCATAATCGACTTTCCTCTAAATCACTGCGTAAACGATTCAACTTACCGCGTAATGAACCATCAATAACGGTATCACCAACACGTATTACTGCACCACCAATCAAGGTCTCATCCTGCGCACAGTTTAACTCCACTTCACACTGCAAACGTTGACGTAACGCTTGCAATAACTGTTCGGTTTGTGATGAGGTTAAGGCAAAGGCGGTGGCAACCCGCACCTCAACACGCTTCTCATAAGCGGCAACCAACTGGTTAAATTCGTGCGCAATCTGTGGCAATGCTATCAGACGCTTATACTCAATTAACAGCTGAATAAATTGTTGCCCAAACTCATCGAGCGCGCCAGCAAACAGATCATTAAAAAGCTGATATAACGTCTCTGGCATCACTTTAGGGTCATTAAGCAGCTGTGCTATTTGCGGCTCGACTACCCAAGCCGCAGCACTATTTAGTTGCTGTGACCAGCGTGCGGTCTGTTTCTGCTCAACCGCCACCTCAAATATCGCTTTGGCGTAGGGGCGTGCAATGGTATCAATCAATGCCGACATCTATTATAGCTCCTCAGCCAAGGCTGCTAGCGCCTTTTCATGCGCTGCTTTATCAACCTCTTTGGTCAATATTTTCTCTGCCGCCGACAAAGTAATATCAACCACCTGCTGCCGCAAAGCTTCACGCGCTTGATTGGTCTGCTGCTGAACATCACGTGCTGCATTCTCTAACAGTAGCTTGCTCTCTTGACGTGCCTGCTCTTTTGCCTCTTCAATAATCTGCATAGCACGCTCATTAGCATGCTCGATAATATGCGCGCCTTCTAATTTAGCATCACTAATGGTACGTCCAGCTTGGCGCTCAGCAAGTTCCAACTTGCGCTGTCCCTCTTCTGCCGCCTGCAAGCCATCAGCAATGGTCTTTTGCCGCTCACGCATTGCTTTTACCATTGGTGGCCAGACATATTTCATCGTAAACCAGATAAAAACGGCAAAGGTAATCATCTGACCTAACAGCGTTGCATTGATACTTATCATATCGGCTGCTCTCCTACACTGATTATTGAATTAACTACCGCTATGGGCTGAAGCAATCTGTATTGCCGCTTTAGCAAACGGGTTGCTCGCAAAAAACAGATAGAGTCCCATTACGATCGAGATCGCAGCAAACGCATCAACCAAACCAGCCATCAAAAACATCCGCATCATCAACATCGGTGTTAATTCAGGTTGGCGCGCCACCCCCTCAAGGAACTTACCACCAAGCACACCAAAACCGATTGCCGTCCCTAATGACGCCAAACCGATCAACAGCGCTGCAGCGATGGCTGACATACCGTAAATTGTTGCTATATTCATCATTTCCCCCTGTATTAGTAAACCAAACTCACCATCAATGTTTATCAACCGCAATACTTAGATAAACAACCGTTAACATCATAAAAATAAATGCCTGTAGCACGATAATCAAGATATGGAAAATAGCCCAAATCCCTCCCACTGTCCACTGAATCCACCACGGTAGTAACGCAATGAGGATAAAAATCAGCTCACCTGCAAATAGGTTACCAAAAAGACGCAGCGACAACGAGATCGGTTTGACAAAATCTTCAAGTATACGAAAGACCATATTAATCGGATAGAGATAAATTTTATTGCCAAATGGTGCAGTAAAGACCTCTTTACCCCAACCAATCAGCCCTTTAGCACGCAGGCCGTAAAATAGCATCAGGAAAAATACTGTGATTGATAACGCAAACGTTAAATTTGGATCTGAGGTGGGGACCGCCTTAAAATAGGGCAGACCAAGTTTTGACATAATTAGCGGCAGTAGGTCCACCGGAATTAGATCCATAAAGTTCATCAAAAATACCCAGATAAAAATCGTTAGTGCCAACGGGGCAATTAACTCACTCTTACCATGGAAAGTCTCTTTCACCAGGCGATCAACAAAATCAACAATCATCTCGACAAAATTTTGCCATGCCCGTGGCACTCCGTTGGTCGCCCGCACAGCGATCCAGCGAAACAGTGCGAGAAAACCGACGCCTAAAACAATTGATACCGCTAGCGTATCAAGATTGACGGTCCAAAATCCTTCACCACCGAGGTGAAAGGTACGCAAATTGAGCACCAGATGTTGCAGATGATGATTAACGTACTCTTCAGCACTAAGCCCCATAACGTACTCCTCCTCCACCAGCCATCACTTTAGCCAGTATAATTGGCGCTAACAGTAGTGAGAACTGTAATAATAGATACGTGGCAATAAATGGTAATACTGATACATGAAGTTTGGTTAAGGCCAATAACATCAGCACAATAAGAATAACGAGTTTAGCCACTTCGTGACGGTAAAAGCTATGCAGCATAGCACGTGCGGCTAATGGCGACATCTTGCCAAACCAACGAAAGATAAACCAGCCGTTAGCGAGGATACAGACCGCTCCAGCAACGAGGGCTGAGTAAGCACTATGCTTACTCGCCAGCAGCATGAGTAGACTCACTACAACAACCAGGGCGATTTGAATAACTAGTAAGCGTGCAACCGCTTGGCGCCATCGTTTTGCCAGGATAGAAGCTAAATTGTTCATATTTCCCGTCTGCAATGCTAATCCCCTATTATTCTCTCTATTTTCAGCTCTAGCTAACTCTACAGCGCGTTAGCGTGACATAAAAAAGGGGCTGAATCAAGAGGAAAAACACAACAACCTGCTATTAAAGTTCATTACTTAACCAGCACTTAAAAGACCCTCTCCTCCGCTTCCTCTGCCGCAAGCAGGAGAGGAGTTGAAATGGAGGGCAAAGAAACAACCTTAGGCCAGTTTTAATCTCTAAGTAACTGTAGTAGACTAGCGCCAATATAGTTATTTTGGAATTTAGGTATAGACATGAGACAGTTTTTATCCTCGCCATTTAAAAAGGGGTTTGCACTACTTATTATTGCGATAACATTTCCTCTAGCAGGCTGTAGCCATCTAAGTGGCGTAGCGCATCATGCAGACCACCCCATGAACTCTACCCAATCTGTAATAATTGTGTCCGCACTAGAACCGGCAACCTTTCAATCCTATACCAAAGCCAATTGCTGGAAACTCCTCTCCTGCCCTGGCGACCGCCAATTCAACTACACGCACAAGTTAGACAATTTTAATCTAGACGCCATTGCGGCAACAAGAGTAAAAAATCTGCTCAATCAACGCGGTTTTCAAAATGTAACCATTGTTTATCTCCCCGACCAGGACTTCTTCAAGCAGCAGGCTAGCTATGGTTACAGCAGTTTTAACTATGCTAGAAAACAGACTGCGCGCTATCTAACAAAACAACTTCAAGGCAAAAACTATGACTACGTTATCTTCATCTCTCGCGCCAGCAGACCGCCCTCTACTGGAGTCGGTGATGCGCCAGACGGTACCTATGGCCTATGGCAATTGCGTATAAAGAAAAAGTTTCAAACCTATCTCTACTGGGACTACTCCATCACACTCTTTAATCACGACATGAATGTTGTAAATAAAGAGTCAGCGAACAATCGCATTACACTCCCTATTGATAGTTGGATTGCTGACTATAGTGATCTATCAAGTCAAGATAAAGAGATGATGACTAATGGCTTATTGACGATAACCAATACACGCTTTAATCAATCTATTAGACAGCTGCTGCATAAATAAAGCGCATTGGGCCATCTTACCATCACAGCTACAGGGCACGAATGAAATTAGCAGATTTTGACTACTCGCTACCGGAAGCGCTTATTGCACGCTACCCGCCCCAACAACGGCGTGATAGCCGGCTGCTCTATCTCGATAATGGCATCAATGACAAGCAGTTTATTGACCTGCCACAGCTACTGAATCCAGGAGACTTAGTGGTTTTTAATGATAGCCGTGTCATTCCGGCACGACTGTCAGGCCACAAAACCACTGGTGGTCGAGTTGAAGTCCTGATTGAGCGCATCATTGCTGATGACCAAGCATGGGCGCACATCCGCGCCAGTAAAGCGCCTAAAGTAGCTGGCAAAATAATTCTCGGTACAGATGAAGAGACGACACTATCCATACAACAGCGTCACTGTCAGGTAATTGGCAGAGAAGATGATCTCTTTCAACTACAGTTTACCCTACCAGTTACCGAGCTACTCGAGCAAATTGGTCAATTACCCATCCCTCCTTACTTACAACGTGATACTGAAGAAATTGACCGAGAACGCTATCAAACTGTCTATGCGCGCTACGATGGCTCTGTTGCAGCACCAACTGCTGGCCTCCATTTTGATGATGCAATGCTAACCGCAATACGCAATAGGGGGGTTGAGTGTGCTTTTCTTACCCTGCATGTTGGTGCCGGGACTTTTCAGCCAGTACGCCATGATATTCAACAACACAAGATGCATAGTGAAACCATAACGGTCTCTGAGTCACTATGCCAGCAGATTGCCCTAACCAAACAGCGTGGTGGTCGTGTCATTGCTATCGGCACAACAACTGTCCGTGCCCTTGAAACTGCCAAAGGGCAACCCTTTCATGGTGAAACGGATATCTTTATTACTCCCGGCTACCAATTTCATACGGTTGACGCCCTATTAACCAACTTTCATCTGCCAAAATCAACGTTATTAATGCTGGTCTGTGCCTTTGGCGGTTATGATAGAATCATCGCCGCATACCATCATGCCGTTGACCACCATTACCGCTTCTATAGCTATGGTGACGCCATGCTCATCCTACGCTAGAGATTTAATCAAATTTTTTCAATATCTTAGCGCTATATCGATGCTATTCACGCAAATTTTAGACTAATACCTACAAATTTATATAAAAAAGTCAGATAAATAGAGGAAATGTTGTTGCAAACAAGTAATATATGATTTAGTATCTACTCAGCTTCTTGATAACAATAATAATAAGCGAGAAGCTCTCTATGAGAATGCTGTTTTGATAGATGGGGATGTAGTTGGAAGCATAAAACTACCCTACCCTACAATACCAAAACTCAGCTATGTTTTTGTCTGGCAAAGCAGCTTCTCACCTTTCTCACAGCTATCAGCAAAATTGAACTTGTCTCTTCTTACTTATCTTAATCAGTTACAGCACAATTTTAGCGCGTAACTTCATCAACGCCGCCTTCATGCGCCGACAGCAAAATATCGGCACAACGGTGTGCAAAAATTCCATTGCATACCACTCCTGGCAAGGAGTCAAGCCGATGCTCCATAGCAATAGGATCGGTCAATGGCAGATTGGCAACATCAAGAATCCAATTGCCATAATCGGTGACTGCACCCTCACGATAAACTGGATTAGCGCCCAATTTTACCAGAGCACGACCAATAGCACTGCGCGCTTTAGGAATCACCTCAATTGGAACTGGAAAACCCTGGCCCAATATCTCAACACGCTTCATCACATCAACAATACAGATAAAACGACTGGCAACTGAGGCAACAATTTTTTCACCTGTTAATGCCATACCCCCACCTTTGATCATCTGCAAATGTGAGTTAATTTCATCTGCACCATCAACATAAACAGGCACCTCACTCACTTCATTCAGGTCAATAACACGAATACCAGCCTCTTTTAGTTTTATCGTAGTAGCATTAGAGCTTGATACTGCGCCATCAATACGACCCTTAATTTTAGCCAGTTCATCAATAAAATAGTTAACAGTACTACCAGTCCCGACACCAACAATCGTATCGTACTCAATATACTCAATAGCTGCTTCAGCTGCTCGCTTTTTTAGTTGTTCACGCGCCATGACGTCTCCCTCTATTGTGTGTTAAAGAATATACTGACCAAGATCATCATCTTTCAATAATTGCTCAAGGTACTTATTCACATAACGTTGATCAATCACTACCTTTTTACCTGAGGAATCAGATGCCTCAAAAGAGAGTGTCTCCAACAGGCGTTCCATAACGGTATGTAGACGTCTGGCACCAATATTTTCATGGCGCTCATTCACCTCCCAAGAGAATTCCGCCAAACGCTGAATCCCATCCTTTTTAAAACTCAAGGTTACCTCTTCTGTTGCCAACAGCGCTATATACTGCTCGGTGAGTGATGCCTTAGGTTCAACTAAAATACGTTTAAAATCTTCGATTGTTAACGATTTTAACTCTACCCGAATAGGGAAGCGACCTTGCAGTTCCGGCACCAAATCAGAGGGTTTAGATGCATGAAATGCACCGGAAGCAATAAAGAGAATATGATCAGTACGCACCATGCCATATTTGGTATTAACGCTACAGCCTTCAACTAACGGTAATAGATCACGCTGCACTCCTTCTCGTGAGACATCAGCGCCGCTAACATTTTCAGAACGTTTGCAGATCTTATCAAACTCATCAATAAACACCATGCCGTTCTGCTCAACACTTTCCAAGGCACGTAATTTCATCTCATCTTCATCAATGCGACTCTCGGCCTCCTCATCAGTCAACAGCTTTAGCGCTTGACGAATTTTTAATTTACGCTTTTTTTTATTACCTCGTGAAATATTCTGGAACATGCTACTTAACTGACTCGTCATCTCTTCCATACCGGGTGGCGCCATAATTTCAACGCCCATGTTGACTGCTTGCAGCTCTATCTCAATCTCCTGCTCATCTAATTCACCAGCGCGCAGTTTTTTACGAAAAGATTGGCGTGCCGGCGTCCTTTTTTTCTCTTTGGTATCAGCATCCGCCTCATCATCTTCATCATTTAAACTCGGCGCAGAGGGCACTAAAACATCGAGAATTCTCTCTTCAGCTGCCTCTTGGGCAACACTATTCACCCGCTGCATTGCCTGTTCACGCTCCATCTTAACAGCGGTATCAGCTAAATCACGCACAATTGATTCGACATCACGACCAACATACCCCACTTCGGTAAACTTGGTTGCTTCAACTTTAATAAATGGTGCATTCGCCAATTTCGCTAAACGTCGTGCAATTTCTGTTTTACCAACACCAGTGGGCCCAATCATTAAAATATTTTTTGGTGTCACTTCATTACGTAGATCTTCGTCCAGTTGCATACGGCGCCAGCGATTACGCAGTGCAATTGCCACCGCGCGTTTTGCCTCGTCCTGGCCAATAATAAAACGATCTAATTCATGTACGGTCTCTTTTGGTGTCATGACAACGGTTGTGCCATTACTTACTGCTGTTGTACTCATATACCTCTCTCAATTAATTTAATAATATAATCTGTATTCCACGTAATTTACCATCTATTTACCTGACAACTCTTCAATAGTGAGATGGTTATTGGTAAAGACACAAATATCAGAAGCAATCTGCAGACTCTTCTCAACAATCGCACGTGCGCCTAAGCGGGTATTGTCAATCATTGCTCGTGCTGCTGCCTGTGCATAAAAGCCACCCGAACCAATTGCCAACAGATCCCCTTCAGCTTCCGGCTCAATCACATCACCATTACCACTAATCAGTAGCGAATGCTCATGATCGGCAACAATCAATAACGCTTCCAACCGCCGTAGCATCTTATCAGTACGCCAATCTTTTGCCAATTCCACAGAAGCACGGCGCAAATGGCCATGATAGCTCTGCAGTTTAGCTTCAAAGCGTTCTAATAGCGTAAATGCATCAGCCGTACTGCCAGCAAATCCAGCCAAAACTTTCTTATCGTAAAGGTGGCGTACTTTGCGGCCATTGCCCTTCATAATGTTATTGCCTAGCGATACCTGACCATCGCCGCCAACAACAACCTTACCTTGCCGTCTGACAGAGACGATAGTTGTACCATGATATGGTTGCACGTTCACACCCTCCTGTTAAATAATTGTTCATTTCTTCAAGGAAACAATATCAAGTGATGATACTACTGTATAACAGTCTACTGTATCAAATTAGGGCATTATAGCATTTTTCAAGGAGGGCGGCACCATTTAGCTGAGTTTACTAATAAGGTAGGCACAATGCAGTGCGGTATACATATGAATAAATAGCGCGAAGCTTTGTTCTATACGAGAAACGAGTAGGCAATAAAGGTATCCGTTATATCTTTATACAATGATCCTGATGACTGAGTTTTACTAGTCGATTGATTCATGTCTGCAAAAATTTGTATTAGTCTCTCTCTCCCAGCAGGATCGGGGAAATTGCTCTGAAAATCTTTAATCTTCTAGAACGCCATCAACATAGTTTTCATAATTACTCTCATATTTAGAAAGAACTTTATTAACTATCTTTAAATGATTACGTGAATTATAGTCTGGCGACTTAAACAGTCCATTATTAAATTTTAGATAATTATAATTATTTTTAGTATATTTTTTTAAACTATTTTTCAGCA
>JANQHY010000296.1 GCA_028282395.1 Gammaproteobacteria bacterium | reverse complement strand
AACACCCTCTTCCAGAGCTCCCCGGCGATATTTCCTGGGTCCTTGGTGCAAGTCTTGCTCTACCTAGTCACGTCTTTCGTCAAGTTAACGGCTTTGATGAGGATTATTTTGTCTATTGTGAAGATATTGATCTCAGTATTCGCGTACGTAAAGCAGGCTACCCTATTGCTTATGTGCCTGATCTGGTAGCAACCCATATTGGCGGCGGTAGTGAAAAAAGTCTTGTTTATGCTAAACGGCTAAAGCAACAAACGTCACGCTACTGTTTCTATCGTAAACACTATCATCCCAAGGATGCCCAGCGACTTATTAACCGCGATCAACGTCGCGCCCGCAGTCGCGCACTGCGCTATCGTCTAGCATTCCTGTTAACGAGAAACAGTCGCTATAACGGCTACTATCTCAATTCCCGTGCGATTATTGATGCTGCAAAATGAGGTAATTAGTATTCACTATGCCTCAATTTTGTTTGAAAATTCCTCGAACGCTCATCAAGGTATAAGAAAAAAATTAGTCTTTAAGTCCGGATTGCTCACGAATCACCTCATAAATGCTACACCAATCTTTGTCTTGCATCTGTTTTGCCAAGGCAGAGGTAAAACGTGATCGGACAATGTTGCCTATTTCAGGAACAACACCAACACTAGAGAACGCTTCTTGAAAAAGGCTAACATCCTTATTGCCACCTATAACATTGAAATTAACTTCATCAAAATTTCTCTCAAAAATCTTATCAATATAGCGCTTGAAAGCAGGGTGCTTATAGATTTCATGCAACCCTGTTTTGACAACTTCCATATCGAGATCACTCTTCTCGGCAAAAATATACAGCTCACTAATTAACTCAATAGCAGTAACCAAACTGTAATTCATACAGATCTTCATCACATTAGGTGCATGAATTTTATTTCCAAAAGAGACCATTGATTTTGAGAATGTCTTTAGTAAAGGGAGGACTTTCTCTACCTCTTCATCATCTCCTGCATAAAAAGTGGTTAACTCTCCTCGCCTTGCCACGTCAGGCACCCCAAGTACTGCAGCAGAAATATAACTACTGTGATGCGCCCTATGCTTCTCTGCAACTATTTTAGCCGTATCCGCTAAAACAGTTGCCAACCCAACATGAGGAACGCCAGGGGAAATACTTTCAACAATTTGATTGGTTACTTGTAATACAGCCTCATCATTTAGCAAACACGTCATCACAACCTCGGCATTTTCTACTGCCTGACTGATCGAGTTAGTCGAAATTGCCCCTTTCTCCAGCAAAGGATCCATTTTTTTTGCAGTTCGGTTGAAAATAGAAACTTCGTAACCAGCTTTAAGCAACTGCTCCACCATTGCCGTTCCCATTTTTCCAAGCCCAATAAATGCCACTTTCATCTAGATCTCCCCCAACAGAGTGAATTGGTAATACAAATACGAGAATGCCTCACTTTTGGCTGTAACATACTAGTTTCTATAATCAAAGTCTACGGGGCGTAATATGCTATCTATCTTGACGCAAATAACAAGCATATTGGTAAAACTCGCGACTTTCACCACATTTAACTATCTATAGCGACTAAATTAGCTATTAATCAGCCATATTGACCTTGAAGGAGTAAACTGCTATTGTCGTTCTGTATTAGTAGCGGCCGGTAAAAGAGAAGCAATGACACTGTCATAATCAAAAATGGCGCTATAACCTAAATCCAGAATGGTAAAAGAGTATGTTTGAAGAGAAATTACGCATTGGCATCATTGGCTCAGGCTATGTATCGCGCCACTTTTACGCAACTTTTCATAATGATAAATCATTATCGATCCCACGCGTGCTAACGCGGCGGCAACAATGTCCAGAGTACCCCAATCAGGCAGTATTAACCCACTCCGTGGATGACCTATTGGAGCACTGCGATATTGTCTATGAGTGTAGTGGTGATGCTCTCCATGCTGCTGAGGTCATTACCCAAGCCTTTGCGGCGGGTAAACCTGTAGTCACCACCAATTCAGAGTTTCATGTTACCACTGGCGGCTATTTTGCCGATAAAGGGCTACTATCAGAAGCTGAAGGGGACCAGCCTGGGGCCCTTGCTGCGCTCCATCAGCGCGCCTGTACAATGGGCTTTCGACCATTGGCTTACCTGAATATGAAGGGTTTTTTCAATCCTAACCCCGAACTAGAAGAGATGCGTTACTGGGCTAAACGCAATGGCATCTCTGTCGCCAATACTATCTCTTTTACGGATGGCACCAAAATTCAATTCGAGCAGGCGCTGGTCGCCAATGGCCTGCAAGCAGGTCTACTCAAAGATGGTATGGTGGGACTGGAGCAGAGCGACTTAACTGAGGCAGCCACCTATTTTGCTGAAGCGGCAAAAGAGAGAGGCCAACCAATCAGTGACTATGTCATCTATCCTGGCGCCCCTCATGGGGTTTTCATTGTTGCTGAACATGATGATTACCAAAAAGAGATGCTCCGCTATGTTAAAATGGGTGAAGGCCCCTACTATATTCTGAAACAGGATGCCATTCTCGTTCATATGCAGGTGATGTTTACGATACGCCAGCTATTGGAACGCAAACAACCACTCCTAAACAACTCGACTCAGCCACATATTAATGTTGCCGCGATTGCCAAAAAGCACCTAGAGAGAGATAGCATCATCGACAATGGGATTGGCAGCTTTACTGTACGCGGACTGGCTGTATCGATAAAAAATCATCCTAAAGCAGTGCCAATCGGCCTTATGCAGCAAGCACGGATAGTACGTGCAGTCGAACCAGGACAAATTCTCACTTTTGATGACGTTGAGCTACCAGAATCATTAGCATTAAAAGCGTGGACGACAACTGTTGATAATTTCGCAACAGTCATGGAGTAACAACTTAGCCAACGATTGATCCTGTATACCAATAATAGGAAATACTATGACTAGCCCACTTATTACTGTTGTCATTCCACACTATAAAACGTTCACTTTAACCAAACTCTGTCTACGCCTGTTACGCAAACATAGTGAACGGCAAAAAATTAATGTGATTGTTGTTGACAATGATTCACAAGATGAATCACTGCCATGGCTACGCTCAATACCATGGATCACGCTAATCGAACGCAAACACACGCCTGGTGAACCACCACAACTTTGTCACAGCCGCGCCCTTGATGCCGCACTAGAGATCACTACAACCCCCTATCTGCTGGCAATTCATACTGACACTTTAATCAAACGCTCAGATTGGCTCGATTTTCTCCTTAAACAGATTGAGAAAGATGAGAACATTGCTGCTGTAGGCTCATGGAAACTGGAACATCGCAGCTTACCTTTGCGCATATTAAAAAGTATTGAAGGCGCTTGGCAACAGATCTGGTTTCGACTACGCGGCAGGCACGATAAACTAGAACGCAATAGTAATCGCTACTTACGTTGCCACTGTGCACTTTATCGTGTTGACGCAATTAAGCGCAACAATTTCATTTTTGTTTCCGGTGAAAATCCTCCCGGCCAAACCATGCACCGCCAACTTGCTGCTAAAGGCTATGACATGACTTTCCTACCATCGCGACAACTGAGCCGCTATATTGAGCATGTTACTCATGCAACAATGATCTTAAACCCTGAATTCAATCTTAAACAGAACCGACAAACCCAAGGACAACAACGCATGAAACGCATTATGAAAGAGTTTAATGCGGATAAAGTTCTGGCGGAAGAGCATTTGGATGGTGAATGGCACTAGCAACGCTGTAGAACAACAATAGCGCCCTTTAAACTATTATTGTCCTGACTTCGTGTTACTGCAGGTTTAAAGTAGCGCAGAGAGAAATTATAACGCGCCGCCAACTCTTTAATATAAGATTTTGAGTGCGTAAAGCGTCCAGAGTCCTGCATGGCAAACATAGCACTGGAACTTAATTCAATAGAAAAAGCAAAGTAGCCGCTGCTTTTTAAACGTGTGCTACAAAGCTCTATTACCTCCGTCAAATCGCCAAAGTAGATAAAAATGTCACCCGCAATAATCAGATCAAACCGTTCATCACAACTCTTTAAATAGTCGATAATATGTTTGGCTTGTAACGTTTGATAGATTCCTTTCTGTTCAGCAATGGCAAGCATCTTATCCGCCAGATCAACACCAGTTAAATGCGCT
>JANQHY010000192.1 GCA_028282395.1 Gammaproteobacteria bacterium | reverse complement strand
AGATCGCAATACCAGTGAACATGAAAAAGAAGAGGCAGAAAAAAAATTCAAAGAAGCAAAAAAAGCCTGTGAAGTTTTAATGGACCCGAAAAAGCGGCAGATTTATGACCAAATGGGCCATGCCGGGATTGATCAAATGGCCGGTGCCGGCGGCTTCGGTGGTGGCGCTGGCGGTTTCTCTGGCGAAGATATCTTTTCTGGTTTTGAAGATATTTTTGGTGATATTTTCGGTGCGCGCCGCGGCGGTGGCAGCCATCGTCAACAAGCCTATGCGGGTGCTGACTTGCGGTATGATCTATCCTTAACACTGGAAGAGGCTGTCGCTGGCAAAACTGCTCGTCTTGAAGTCTTCACACTGGTTAGCTGCGAAACTTGTGATGGTAATGGCGCTAAGCCCGGCTCGAAGCCGATCACCTGTCAGAAGTGTGGTGGCCATGGTGAAATACGTTTACAGCAAGGGTTTCTTGCTATCCAACAGACCTGCCCCACCTGTCACGGCGCTGGAACAGTCATTGCTGATCCATGTCAACAGTGTCATGGTCAAGGTCGCCATAAAGCCTCGAAGAAACTCGATGTTAAAATTCCCGGCGGCATTGATGATGGTGATCGTATCCGTCTCGCCAACGAAGGTGAAGCGGGCATTAACGGTGGCCCACCAGGGGATCTATACGTCTATACACATGTAAAGAAACACCCTATTTTTGAACGACAAAAAGATGATCTGCATTGCCACATTCCAATTAGCTTTGTTACCGCAGCAATAGGCGGTAGCGTTGAAGTGCCAACGCTCGATGGCAAAGTAAAGCTTAAGATCCCCGCTGAAACGCAAAGCGATAAACTATTCCGCTTACGTGGCAAGGGCGTCAAATCCGTGCGCGGTCGCGGAACGGGTGATATGCTATGCAGAGTGGTCGTTGAAACCCCCGTTAAACTCTCTAAACAGCAGAAAAATCTTTTAAAAGAGTTTGATCAAACGTTACAAGATGACAATATTGACCACAGTCCGCAAAGTAAAAACTTTTTTGATCGTGTCAAGAATTTCTTTGAGAGTATAGGTAAAAATAGCTAATTTAAGGTACAATAGTAGCTGTAGGGATTTAAATTATAAATATTTGTGATAGGTAGCCGCCTGGCTGTTTTATTAGTAACCGCAATTTTCAGCATCACGCTTGAAGGGAGGTGAGAAAAATTATGAACAATCGTATTCCGATGACACCACGAGGTGTTAGTCAATTACGACAACTACTTGAAGAACTAAAATCACAACGATCGCAAATCAGTAGCGCCATTGCTGAGGCGCGCGCCTTAGGCGATCTTAAAGAGAATGCAGAGTATCATGCCGCACGTGAGAAACAAAGCTTTCATGAAGGAAAGATCCAAGATGTTGAGGCAAAACTATCACGTGCTCACGTCATCGATATCGCCAAAATTCCTCACAGTGGCAAAGTAATTTTTGGCACAACGGTTGAGCTTCTCAATCTAGAAAGTGGTGAGAAAGTCACTTATCAAATCGTCGGCGATGATGAAGCGGATATTACTCAACAGAAAATATCTGTCAGTGCTCCGATTGCACGGGCAATGATTGGACGTTTCGAAGGTGATGAGGTCACTGTGAAAACGCCAAGTGGTGAAACTGACTACGAAATTCTAGCTGTCCACCATAAAGAGCAACATGAGTAATCGCTCTCAGCAAGCAACAGAGCGCCACTATAATCGTAGTGATCGCTTTTGCTTTATATTGGATAATCTTCTGCGCACGGTTTTTGGCCAACCAGCGATTACTACCGAAGAGAACCCCGCAGCTAACCTAACTGAACCGCAACTAACTGCCGCAGAGCAGTTAAAATCAGCAAGGTTAATGCGCGTCAACTATTGTGGTGAAGTCTGTGCCCAAGCCCTCTATCAAGGCCAAGCAATCACCGCCCGCTCTAGCGCGACAAGGGAAAAATTACAGCAAGCTGCTATCGAAGAGAATAACCATCTGCTCTGGTGTGATGAACGCCTACAGGAACTGGAGAGTCACCGCAGCTATCTCAACCTACTCTTCTACCTGACCTCGCTTAGCATCGGAATCACAGCAGGGATCATTGGCGATAAATGGAGTCTCGGCTTTATTGAAGAGACGGAAAGGCAAGTCGCACAACATCTCACTAGTCATCTTGACCGTCTGCCAAGCGCTGACAGTAAGAGCCGGCGAATTGTCGAAAAAATGCGTGATGATGAGCAGCGCCATGGCACCATGGCCAAAGATGCCGGCGCCGAACCTCTGCCAGCACCAATTAAAACACTCATGCGCCTACTTGCCGGGATCATGACACAAACTACCTACTGGTTATAGCGCAGCGCCTAGTCTATATTGACTAGGCGCATGCAGAACTGAATATCTATCAGGATAAATTTATAGATCATACTCAGTAGAACTATTGGATAGTTTCCTATAATTGTCAATGATCTCGTCGTCATTAGCACTCTGAGAGGGGATATTGCCGTTAGACGAGCTCTGGCTCTTTGAACGATCATGGATAAATGCTCCATTGACCTTGCTCATTTGCACTGACTTACTATCCTTCTTGAAGGACTCTGCATGAGTGTGAGTGTCATCAGCTTTATTATTTAACTCATTGCTCTCATTATCATCCAATTTTTTAGGAGTATTTTCTATCAGAACAAATTGATCATCAATATCTATACCAACGTCATAACCATCTCTGTTCATTTCGGTATCATTACCATTGCTGCTAATTTCGAAACCTGCAACACCTAAAAGATTGGTAGCATTTTTAAGATCTGTGAAGAAATCATCATCATTTGCATTTGTTTGATGTGATGATTTCTCTTGCTTAAATTCTATTTTTGTATTTTGTTTTTTACTGTCATTTTGCACGAAGACATCTTCGTCATTGATTTTTTGCTTACTGTCAATCTGCTTTTTACTTCCGCCAAAATACATTGCCACTGCGGTGAAAACACCAACAACCATATTAATTAAAGAAGAAAATGATACCGCTTCAGCAATAGCTTTTGCCACATTAGGAATGATTCTCAAGCCACTCATGATGCCTTTTCCTACACCATTCAAAAAGGAATTCACGCCGGGAATCTTTAACAAGATGTTAAAGACATGAGAACCAAGCCAAGAGCCTATTGCACCACCGCCAAACGCTTTTGCCAAGGGTTCACCAATAAATGGTAACGCTGTTAACAGTATTGCTCCCAGCATAATAGGTATGAACCACTTTCTTTTTCCTTTCCAGGCAATATCATTATATCTTGTTGCAACAAATATCGTTGCTGCCAACAATGTCCCAACCACTGGAATTAATAATGAAAAAAATATAAGTGCATTATCTTTGCGGTGCGTTTTGTGTTTAAATGATGCCATGAGTAAACCCCTTAGTCTTGTTACTTTATACCAATTACAGTCTTACGGTAATGAATAGTATTACGCGAGCTATAAATCAGTTATCCATTATCACTGAAATGAATTAAGATAAGATTAAGAAGATACTAAGGGAACAGAAAACAGACTAGACTATGGTCAATATATAGTATAACTTATGTGGTATAAAAGAGATAGGCGGTATTTGCCTATGTGTAAAATACCTATACAACTTTGATTATATTTAGGAGATAAGTAGATAAAATGACTAAGCATCTTATATTCCTTGTCGTCAGCATGTTATCGATTCTCAATCCGATTGGTAACGCCGGCATCTTTCTTGGTCTTACCAAGAATGCTGGCAACACGATGCGTAAAAGAATTGCTGTCCATACCACTATTGCGGTCTTTATTATCCTGTTTATTACTGTGTGGGTAGGTATCAACCTGCTTAACTTTTTTGGCATTAGCCTGGCAGCTTTTGAAGTAGCCGGCTCATTAGTCGTATTCCGCATCGGTTTTGAGATGTTACATGCTAAAGAAGATACTGCACAGCACCATACCTACCCTGATCAACGCATTGCTATCAGCACCCGCAATAAAAATGATATTGCTGTTGTTCCATTAGCTATTCCAATTATTGCTGGGCCCGGTGCAATCTCAACGGTCATCCTCCACGGCTCCGGTTCTGTTGCACATAAAGTGATGATGTCAGGTGTGATCTTCTCCTGTGCATTGGTCATTGGTATTACCTTGTGGTTCTCGCCAGTGATTGCACGCCTGCTCGGCGTAGCAGGTACTCGTGTTATCACGCGTTTGATGGGGTTGATTCTCTCGGCTATTGCTGCACAAATGCTAATTAATGGCTTACTACAAGTTTTTCCGGGATTAAAATAGCGATTGCTGTTTTTATGTCGGCGAGTAATAAACTTTATGACCGGAATCTTTAGTAGTATTAGTATTAGGAACGTTGGTTTTACCTTCTATAATAGTAGAATGCATACAGTGTGAGAGCGAATATTGATTCGGATTGTTAGGATTAGCACAATAAGGACAATGTGTTGGCGTTTTCCCATCTATTCCCTTTAAGATATCTACGCTATTACGCGGTGAGTTTGAGTGTGAGTGTATTGAAGAAATGCTATTAGAGTGATGATGACCATGATTATGTTTATGAC
>JANQHY010000163.1 GCA_028282395.1 Gammaproteobacteria bacterium | reverse complement strand
AAAAATATTCCGCTTTTTCGCCTTAAATTCAGACGACTGGCCGCTCGCAGTAGGTGGGTACTGCCGAATTTAGGTTTAAGCTACCCTCACCAAACGGCTATCCATTTGTGCGGAATGCAAACACGCATTGACTACCTGTTGTGTCTGCAAAGCGATATCAGACCATTTCTTCTCCGGCTGTCCTGATGCAACTAGGGCAGAAAAGTGGCAAATCATCTCGGTTATCTGATCATTAGCACTCTCCCTAACCACTTCTTCTTGTCTAGAGATTTTTCTCTCATCATCAAGTTGATTACCATGTTGATCATAAACGATATCGTTCAGTGTAAAAGTTGCTTTTGCGCTATTGCGTGGTGAAACAAAATCATCTACATGCAAATACCCTTTTGTACCACTGACATTTACCCATTGCTGTCGCTCAACTAAAAACGAGCAATAAAAACTTGCGGAAACATCATTGGCAAAAAATAGTTCGCCAGAAAAGGCCCATGGTAACCCTGCTGCTTTATCATTATCTGCGACTAATATACGTCCAGAGACTTTATCTGGCATACTATAATTGAGCAACCAAAGAATAAAACGAATATTGTACCAACCTAAATCCCCTAAACACCCAAGCGGTTCAAGATTACTCTTGACACGAATATCATTTGAGAAAAACTGCTCCGATCCAGGAAAGCTGAACTGTGAACTGATGCGCTTCACATCCCCCACTGCGTTACTCTCATTTAACCGCTTACGCATAGCATCCAGACGACTGTTGTGCATAAACATTACGCCATCCATAAACTGAACCCCATGCTGCTCACAAACAGATATCATCTCGGTAAGATCGGCAACACTGCTTGCACACGGTTTCTCACACAGGACATGTTTACCTGCTTGCGCTGCTTTCAGCACCCACTGTTTACGAATTCCTGTTGGCAACGGAATATAGACCGCGTCAATATCGTCTCGATGCAGCAGAGCATCATAGCCTTCAACGGCAATAGGTGGTGTAGTGAATGCCATCTCAGCTTGGCACTGATCAATAAACTGTTGTGCTTTAGGCTGTTGGCGACTCGCTAATGCGATAAGGGTGGCATTATTGGCATGAAAAATTCCCTGCCAATTTTTGCGGGCTATCCCCGCGGCACCGAGGATTCCCCAACGGCAGTGTGACGATGGTTGAATGGTTCCTGACATGGTTACTCCTTCTCCATAGCGAAGTGGGGGCAATTTCTAGGCCCCCACATCTCATCATCCGTTAAACACTCTCGAATTAGCTTAAGCGCTCTCTCTATTTTCTTGCGCAATGATTACTTTGATTTTTGTCATCACATCAACATGGAGACGAACGGTTGCTTCATACTCACCAATTTGACGAATACCACGCTTCTCTTCACTTGGTAGAATAACTTCACGCGCTTCAACTTCAACATCGGCAGCAACCATGGCATTAGCAATCTCTTTAGCGCCAATAGAACCATACAACTTGCCTTCATCACTTGCTTGACAAATAATCGAGATACTCTCCAGTGCTTCAACCTTTTCAGCACGTGCTTTAGCTTCAGTCAACGCCTCTTGTGCTGCTTTTTCTAGCTCAGCACGACGCGCCTCAAACTCAGCAATGTTCGACTTATTTGCTGCTACCGCCTTTTTTTGCGGAATAAGATAGTTACGACCAAAACCATCTTTGACTGTTACTAAGTCACCTAAACTTCCAAGGTGCGTAATTTTTTCTAATAGAATCACTTTCATGATTGTTTCCCCCTAAACATTAAAATTAATTAAACCATTTCATGCGCCGAAAATTGGCGAAGCTATCACATACTGCCAACAGCACCACCAATCCTAAAAAAGGTGGAAAAATCATCAGCAGCATAAAAAATATCATGTAAATAGCAAATAGTAGAAACGGCAATAGCTGTTTCTGCACCACTATTCCATGAATTAAACTAATCCCAGCAATAAAAAAAGGCAGCATCACAATAATAAGCAAACTACAAAACAGTTGTGGCCCTACTAATGCCAAAACGATAAATAGCGCTAAAATAAAAACACTGCCATAGTGAAGACGGATATTACGTAAACCAGCGCCTAATGGTCTGCCCTTTTTGACAATACTACAAACCGCGGCACCAATAATGAGCTCCAGCAATGCAATCAACAGTGCAAATGAGATGTTAATCCCAACTATGAACGGTTTAATTAATGTCAGTGCTAACAAACGCTGCTCATTAACCTCCATTCCTTCACGATGCATGATGCTGTTAAGATGGTTCATCATCCAGGTTGAAGGATCAGCAATAAATAGATGCAGGAGTAGAACAAATACCAAGCCAATAATAATAGCTAAGGATATAATATACTCCCATCGCTGCGTACGCTTATAGGCAACCGCTAGCACCCATAATAAAATACCGTTGCCAAATACCTCAACAACAACAAGAAACCAGTAGTGGCCAGAGATGCCAAGCACAATAGCTGGCAACAGTGCCCACATTAACACTAATAGCCCTTCAGCTGGACTTTTTGCTAACGTAATAACAACAACGGTCACCATTGCCAGCCAATTGGTTAGAGGTAATAGACTGCATAGCAATGCTACCAATATAGCATTCATACGCCGTCGCAGAATAAGCTCTCCAAACCATTTGGCTATCATGACAACGGGCCTCCCACCCCTGTTATTGGTGGCGATCGCAGTAAGGCAGCAGACCAAGATAACGGGCCCACTTCACTGCCTGCGTCAAGCGCCGTTGGTGCAGAACTCTAATACCGCTAATCCGGCTAGGAATAATTTTGCCAGTCTCTGTAATCACCTTTTTTAAGGCTTCAACATTTTTATAATCAATATCACCAATATCTTTCATAGTGAAACTGGCTTTGCGTGAACGATAAACTCTTGACATAACTCTCTCCCCAATAAAAACTAATCGCGTGGCTTCTCAGACCTCTTGTCATACCTCTTCTCATCTTTCTTCTGACTCATCATTGGTGAATCAGCCGTCACTGCCTCATCTTTACGAATAAGCAGATAACGTAGAATGGCATCATTAAAGCGAAAAGTATTTTCCAGCTCTTTAATGATCTCCTGACCACACTCAATATTCATCAAAATGTAATGAGCTTTACGCACTTTATTGATGGAATAAGCCAAATGGCGGCGCCCCCAATCTTCCAAACGATGCATCTTGCCATCACCACTGGTAATCAGTTGTGAATAACGCTCTAACATGTTGGGAACCTGTTCACTCTGATCAGGGTGAACGAGAAATACGATTTCATAATGTCGCATAGTCTTCCTCTCGGTTTAGCCACCTGGTTACCCCAGTGTGGCAAGGATTAATACAAATACAATTCACATCCCTTATGGGAATGGCGCATTGTAGCAGTAATGCCCCTATGAAACAACTTTTCACCATAAGGTGTCGAAATCAATATAATTGATTGATTAGTTAATAGTTTTTCTGGAGAGCACTCAGCAGAGAGGAAAATTAAAAGGCTTCTGCCTCCCCCTCACCGTGAATAGGAGAGAGGGAAAAAGAAGGGTTGAATTAGATCTGAATTATTCGCTAGATTAGTAACTCGCACCAACCCATACAACAGGACGACGACGAACGACATAGTAGCGCGGTCCAGTATAAACAATAACAGTTCTTGGTGGACGAGGAGCAGGTCTAACAACAATAACGGCTCCGCCACGGTAGTAGCAAGCCGAAGCACTTGCTAACAGGCTGAATGTTATCACCAATGCTGCAATAGTCGTGGTTATTATTGATCTCATTTTTAACCTCTAACATTAAGTATTAAACACAAAACGATGTTATTTAAGGAAATAATATCGATGCGCCATCATACACCAACATGGCTAATTATGCAACCCCAACTGTTCAATAATTAGTCTATTGCGTAGCCTGGCAACGTTTTCGCTACCATTACCTTTTTCAGTTTGGCATACTCAGGCAGCCCATTCTTATAAGGAGGATAGGACTCACCCTCTATTAATGGTGCTAGATATTGGCGACACTGCTGTGTAATATGAAAACCATCTTCACTAATAAAATCAAATGGCAACTTCTTCTCGACATTAGCAATATCATCAAGAGAGGCTTCACTAATCGACCATTTATACGGCTCATCCGATTCACGCACAATCACTGGCATCACACCATCTTTCCCAGCCAGGGCAAACTCAACTGCCGCCTTACCAACTGCATAGGCTTGCTCAACATCAATAGCTGAAGCAAGATGTCGCGCAGCACGCTGAACATAGTCAAGCACGGCCCAATGGTACTTATAACCGAGATGATGATTGACTAGATGAGCTAATACCGCTGCAGCACCACCGAGTTGGGTATGACCAAACGCATCCTGGTAACCATGGTCAATCAGGAATTTACCGTGCTGGTCACGAATTCCTTCTGAAGCCACGATGACACAATAACCATACTCTGTCACAACGCGTTTTACTTCGGCTAAAAAGCGCTTCTCATCAAATGCTACTTCCGGGACTAGGATAATATGCGGCGCCTCACCCTCTTTCTCTGTCGCCAAGCCACTCGCTGCTGCTAACCAGCCAGTATGTCGCCCCATCACTTCATAAATAAACACTTTTGTTGAAGTTGCCGACATAGAACGAATATCAAGGCCACATTCACGTGTTGTCGTCGCAATAAACTTAGCACTAGAGCCAAAACCTGGGCAACTGTCAGTGTAGGCAATATCATTATCAATGGTCTTTGGCACCCCAATACAGGTGATTGGAAAATCCAATAGCCGACATGCCTGCGAGATTTTATGGATCGTATCCTGAGAGTCACCACCGCCATTATAGAACAGGTAGCCGATATCATGTGCTTTGAATACATCTACCAGGCGACGATAAGCCTGGTCACTCTCTTCAAAATTCTTAAGTTTGTAGCGACAGGAGCCAAATATACTACCTGGCGTATATTTCAATGCAGCAATAGTCGCAGCACTCTCTTCAGTCGTATCAATTAACTCTTCATTTAATGCACCAAGAATGCCATTTAACCCAGCATAGATCCGCCCTATCTTATTATTCTGCTTACGTGCGGCCTCAATCACACCACAGGCTGTGGCATTGATAACAGCGGTACAACCGCCAGACTGAGCATAAAAACCGTTCTTTTTTGACATCGTTTTTCCCCTGCTTAGACGCTCAACAAAAAAACCACTATACTGGACTTTCTGATGGTTTGGAATGCGTAACAATGAAAATTTATATTTTAGGAATTGGCGGTACCTTGATGGCCGGTATTGCCCTACTCGCCAAGCAGCTCGGTCATGATGTTAGCGGCTGTGATACGGCTCTCTACCCACCGATGAGCAATCAACTTGCTACGGCAAATATCCCCTGGCACGAGGGCTTTGACGCTGAAACCCTATTAAAGCAGCAACCTGATCTCACCATCGTTGGCAATGTTGTCAAACGTGGCAATCCTGCCATGGAGGCTATTTTAAATCAACGCCTACCTTACTGTTCAGGCCCACAGTGGCTAGCTCAGCACCTTCTCAAAGAGCGTTGGGTTATTGCCGTTGCTGGAACGCATGGTAAAACCAGTACCAGCAGTATGCTGGCCTGGATTATGAATACCGCTCTCGGTCACACTAACGCCCAGAATGTTGGCTTTCTCATCGGCGGTATCCCGCAAAACTTTGGCTACTCTGCTGCGCTAGGCCAACCACCCTTCTTCATTATTGAAGCTGATGAGTATGACGCCGCCTTCTTTGACAAGCGCTCCAAGTTTGTCCACTATCAACCAC
>JANQHY010000135.1 GCA_028282395.1 Gammaproteobacteria bacterium | reverse complement strand
TCATTATGTAAGCTACGGAAAACATTGTACCTGAACTAGCGGCCAGTGCAACAGCTTTTGGTTAAATTTTTCCTGGTTTTCTCATCTATTTTTTATTTTGGTATGATCCTAACCATTGACTAGTATCTAAGCAATAGGATAACCTATTGAAAATGATGAAACAAGTAATATTATACCTGAATCCTACTATTCAGCCACTTTTTGCTGGACAAGAAGATCTTTTTAACTATTTCATGAAGGTTAAAGGCCAAATCTATCGTGATATGCGCCAACGTTGTACTTTGCGGTTTAGTCAAGGAAATAAGAACTTCTTTATTAAACAACATTTTGGTATCGGATGGGGTGAGATTTGTAAAGAGCTACTACAGTTACGGTTGCCGGTGATTAGCGCGGCGAGTGAATGGCGCGCTACACAACGATTGCAAGCACTAGGGATTGCAACCATTGAGGTGGTTGGATATGGTCAGCGAGGTTGGAATCCTGCTAGGATAGAGTCTTTTCTATTATCAAAAGAGCTGACTGACTGTGTTAGCCTGCAGGATTGGGGGGAGCAGCAATTTAGTGGAATTGCCAGTAAACGAGAGGTGACAATCGAGTTGGCTAAAGTCAGCCGTACGCTGCATCAGCATGGAATTAACCATCGCGATTACTATTTCTGCCATCTGTGGTGGCATAAGCAGCAGCAAAAGCTTTATGTGATGGATCTTCACCGTGCACAGATGCGCCGCGGTAGCACCCCGCAGCGTTGGTTGATTAAAGACTTGGCTGGATTGCACTTTTCCAGTCTTGATTTTGCTATTACACAGCGTGATCGGTTGCGTTTTCTCAAGCACTATTTTCAGATGCCGTTACGGTCACTATTACAACAACACCAGCAGCTGTTGAAAAAGATTGAACAACGGGCGATTAAATTGTATAAAAAGTGTCATGATCGGCAGCCTGTGGTGGAGAAGAGATGATAATGGAGCCTGTACCAGTGTTTGAGCGTCTGATGCGCTACAAAAAGCATCTGCTGCGCCATAACACAATTGTGAAAGCAGAAAACCGGCTGTTCGTCAAAGCAATCTACGATCGTGATATTGCCCATGAGCTTCAAGCACTGTTCCAGCAGCCTGAGGACTATCTCAGCAGTGCTGCTTGCCGGATAATTAAACATGATAGTACTTCAAGCCTATTTTCTCTGCGGTTGGCTGCTTTCCATTGGGTGGTGAAACGCTATAATTTTAGAGGCTGGTTGCGCTTGTTGAAACGCTGTTTTCGTATCAGCCGTGCTCGCCGTAGCTGGTTGAATGCGCATCTATTACAGCAGGTTGATATTGCAACGGTTAAGCCGTTGGCTTTTTTCGAGCAGCGTTGTGGCTTTCTACGTTTCAAGTCCTATTTTGTCGCTGAGCATCTCGATGGTGTGCTGCTAGATGATTATTTTGCCAGTGATGCGGATGCAGTGGAAAAAACGATAGTTGCTGACCAGGTTGTTAGTTTATTGGAGCAGTTAGTTCGTCATGGTGTTCACCATGGTGACCTTAAGGCAACTAATATTCTTCTTCATCAAGGTAGGCCACGACTGCTTGATCTAGATGCATTGCGTTTTTATCCGAATAGTAATAATAAAAGATTTAGACGGCTATTTGCCAAGGATCTAAAACGCTTTATGAAGAATTGGCAACAATTGCCTGAAGCGGAGATGCTTTTCAGTCAACGACTCAATAAATTGCAGCAATATACAGCGGTCCCTTTTCAGGTATCAACCGATCGTGCCTACAAACGTGCCGAACAGGTTGCCCAGCAATATAACTCGTGCGAAGGAGATAAGTCACATCATGATTAGTGTTTTAATTGTCAATTATAATACGGAGCGTGAAGTTAAACGCGCGATTGATTCAGTGTTGCGTCAGCGTGATATTGAGTTTGCTATTTACGTTGTTGACAATGCCAGCCAGGATAATAGTGTAGAGGTATTGCAATCATTTGGCGATCAGATTCATTTCATTGCTAGTGAGAGAAATCTTGGATTTGGTAAAGCCAATAATTTGCTGTTTCAACAGGCGTCAACGCCATATATCTATTTAATGAATCCTGATGCCTGGTTAGAAGATGAGTATACACTGGTTAAGCTGGTTAACAGTATGCAGCAAAATTCTAATTATGGTATGGTCAGTACAACTATTATGAATGAAGATAACACCGAAGAGACACCCCCCAATTATAGTTATCCACGCCAACGCCATTTGCAGCACCCATTGCCATCACTACCTGGTAAGGTTGCCTGGATACTTGGAGCAGATATGGCGATGCCATCGGAAGTATTTCGAAAACTGAAAGGTTTTGATGAGGAGTTTTTCCTGTATGGTGAAGATATTGATATCTGTATACGTGCACGCAAAGCCGGTTATACTATCGGTTTTCTTCCTGAGGTAACTATTCATCATGTTGGCGGTGCCAGTGAAAAGCGTAGTAGTAGTTATGATAAGCAAACGAAAAAGTGTGGTGGGCTTTACCAGTTTTATCAGAAGCATTACCACCCTGAAGATGTTATGCAACTCATGATCCATGATCGCCGTCGTGCTAAATTTCTTTCCTGGAGTTATCGGCTCGCTTTTCTACTAACAAGAAATCCTCACTATCGTGACTGCTATTTAGGAAAACGCGCTATTTTTGATACTGCTTCAGCAAAAATAGCTGAGTGTCAGAGTGAGCGAAAATAGTATTATTATTAACTATTTTTGTTATCACTTAGTCGATAAAGGTAGATGCCTCCGACTTTAAGCGGTTTAACTCCAAGCTGATCAATTAAATAGCGCCAAGTTTTATACTGTTTAGGCAGGGCAATAATCGCATTAATATCTTTTTCTTTAATGAACTGTGTTAATGCATTGGCATTTGTTGCTGTAGGGTTATGTCGACCCAGTGCAGTGGTGACAATCGGTTGTTGATAGGCACGTGGAATAATGCCGAGGTAACCGCCAGCAAGGTTGAAATAGAAATTGCTATGTAATTGATAAAGTGTTCCGGCGTTAACAACATATCCTTGTTTGGCTTTATGTACTTTGGGCGCAAACGGCAACATTAGTATCGTATTTCCAGGTTGCAACCAGTGTTGATAAAGTTTCTTGGAGAAAAAGTCTGGCAATTGATTGATATGGGTATAGAAATGGCGATTAGCCGAATGAAGCGTGGTTGATTTAATGCAGGGAAGTAGTGATAAGATTGCCAATAATAAAAGAGGGTATTTCAACCAGCGCATCAGTTTTCCCTGGTTGCTGGCCAGCCAGAAAGCTGTCGTGACAGCAACAATGAAACTGGTATAGAGTGCATAACGTTGGGCCAGACTATATTGTATAAATGGTAGTGAGAAGAGGAAATGGTTGGGGTAGAGTGTCATTTTTTCATTGCCAGCAATTGATAGTATCGGGCCAAGTGAAATAAAGGCATAAATCAGTAATAAGCATAAACAGTATCTGACCGCAGGTTTTCGCCAGTGGCAATAGAAGAATTGTGCCATTATTATCAGCAGGGGTAAGCCAATGTAAGCGCCCTGCTCAACATAAGTGGCATTAAAATGGCTTGATAATTTTGCGCTGCCTACAGTAATGAACTGCATAAACGTTGTTGGGATAATGAAACTGAGTAGGTCATTGGCATAGATGGCTGGATTATTGGCATAGTGGCCATTAATTGTATCGCTAAAAAAATAGTAGAGAATAGGTGAGAGTAGGGTGATCATTGCAATATGAGCGATCGAGAGTGCGACAATAGTGTGTTTGCAGCGTTGGTAATGCAATTTGGGTAGGACCAACAGTGCAACCAGAAAGGCAATAGCGCCACATAAACTAAATGTTACTAGCATCTCTTTCGAGATAAGAAATAGCAGTACTAAACAGAGAGTACTGCTCAATATAAAGATAATGTTATTAATTACTGCTTTCATGTGTAAGATTGTCAGCCATACAATTAACGGTAGGAGAAATACACCGGTTGTGAGATTGGCATGAGCGACTATTTGGCCGATTATATAAGCAGAAAAGCCAAATAGATAACCTGCTACTAGAGCAGGTAGTTTTTGGCGTGTTAAGTCGAGTGTGAGTAGCAACATCGTCCAGGCAGCTAGCCCAGGAGCAAAGATGACAATAATGTTATAAGCGTTTAGTTGCGTGGTAATTAATTGTAGCGGTAGGGTAAGAAGGTAGATACCCAATATTGATACCGATTTTGCTAGATTATAACCACTAGGCGCCCACACAACATGACTGATGAATGGGTTGAGATGGTGGTGTAAAGCGTAGCCCCACCAATGTAAGTACCATAAGTTGCCGACTGGGTCGGCTCCCGCGCCAGTAAGTCGTCCAGTATGGCCTAATACACTGATGCCAAAATAGAGGTAGGCAATTAATAGGTAAACTATTAATGCCAGCGCGAGAAAGCATTTTTTTCCTGTTAGGGTGGTAGTTGCATCAGTCATGGGTAATAACCATTACTATTGTTGTGAATCAACAAAAAACTTACCGAAGAAATCGTTGGAAATCAACTGTTAGGAGGTTGTGACAGATAGTTACTAGTGCAGAGTAATAAATGGCAGCGTAACGGCAGTTGCGAGAAGTGTTGAAAGTAGACCAAGTAGTAGATAGTGCTTGCTTTGTTGGATAAGAAGGCGCAGATCAGTCTGTAGGCCAATAGCTGCCAGTGCCATGGCTAGCAGTAAACTGGAGAAATGTATTAGCAGTTGGCGAACGTCGAATGTGGTATTGGGTAATGCTAGTATTTTTAGAGGGAGATAACTGTTAATTAGGACTACCATAAAAAATAGTAGAATAAATATTGGAAAAAAATTGAGTAACGCTTTTATGGTAATTGGAGACTTCCCTTCTGAACGTTTGTCAGCAATAGAGGTAAAAAGGCGGATAATGACAATATAAGGGCCTAATAGGAGTACACGAATGAGTTTGACCACAGTGGCAATATTGCCGGCGGCTGTATTAAAAGTAAATCCGCAAGCAATCGCTTGTGGTACTGCTTGTACCGTTGCGCCAGCCCAGATGCCTAACTGTTGTGAAGACATAGAGAAAAGATGGGCAACAAAGGGCAGCAGAAACACGGCTATTAATCCCAATAGATTGACAATTGCAATAACAACCGCAATCTGCCCTTTGCTAGCGCGTGTAAGCGGTGCTGCAGCGGCAATAGCTGAGCTACCGCAGATTGCATTACCGATACCAATCAGTAATGAGATGTCTGTGGGGATTTTAAATAGTCGGCCTAGTAGTAGAGCACTGACAAAAGCTGTAAGGCTAACAACAATAATGGTGATTAGCACCATTATGGAGAAATCGGCAAGTATGTGGAGGTTTAAGCGAAAGCCGAGTAGGATAATCCCTAGCGGTAGGATTTTGTGTGTACACAATTGCAGACCTTTATCAAACAGTAGCGGTAGTTTGATAAGGTTAGCCAATACTATGCCTAATAACAGCGCAATTGACATCGCTTCGATCGGGTGTATGCCTGTTGAAAGCGTGAAAGGTTTGATTGGTAGATTCTGTATCGGATAGGAGAGTATCGCGACTAGTAGCGCTAGCACAGATCCAGGCAGTAATAATAGGAAGTTTTTCATTAGGCATAGTTTAAAGCATTCTTGTATGACTGTCTCTTGCTGCGTGTAAATCAATTAGAGAAATTGCAAGCTTCTCTTACAAGATTAAACAGCAGCCGCTTGATGAGTCAGGCGGCTTTGGTTGGGGAGTGTTGCCATAATTTTGTTTTTTCTTTTGTTGGGCCAGCTGTTGTTCCGCAAGTAGTTTATCTTTGATCGAAGGTTCGCTTTTATTAGTATTATTAATTGATACGGTATTAAAAACTGGTGCCCATGACCCTGTTAGCAAACCACTTTGGTCTAAATTTTGTCCGACAGTATTATCTTGCTGATTATCATGACGTATCATTCTCTATTCCTCCTTAAGATGTTAAAGATTGAATATAGCGTCAGTTTCCTCATTATCTAATGTTACGCTTTGAATATCATAGAGGCAATAAATAAACATTCTCTGTTCAGATTGTATATGGAGCCGTTTGCTCTATAGTTTAGCAGGGATATGTGTAGGGCGGAGATAGACTTCTATAGGAACTTTTTTATTATCATGATACTATTAGTTGGTAATCAATATTTCTTTACCGGAGTGGAGAGGGTGGCCGTTGAGTGAGATATTTGCATTAAACTTTGATAGTCTGAGTAGTCCTTCAGTGCAGTTAAAGCTACAAGCTGCGGAAAAAGGGAACCGCGCTCTTGGCTGGGGAATTGGTTGGTATCCAGGTGATAATCAAGGCGCTAATGTTGTTAAGGATCCTGTCGCCAAAAATAAGATTGTCATGAGTGAGACACTAACCGACTGGAAAAGTTTCCGCTCTACGATGTTTATGTGTAAAGTGAAAGATGCTTCCGATGGCTATACTCACCATGAAACACAACCTTTTTCGCGTAGTTTTGCCGGCAGAGATTGGCTTTTTCTTCATAATGGTGATCTTGATAAGAGAAAATTGAAAAAATTGTATGTCAATAAGTCACGTCTACTAGAGCCGCTGGGTAAAACAGATTCTGAAATTGCATTCTGTTTTCTTCTCAGTATGATTCAAATAGGCTATGCAAGAAAACTGTCTGACCTAGAGCCGGAGACCTTGTTGAACTGGTTTCAGCAACTGGATCAACTCGGCAGTGCGGATATCATCATTAGCGACGGTGTTTCGGTTGCCTATTTCCACGGGACGCAATCGCTTGGCAATCTATTCTATACGCGGTTGCAGCCGCCTGATGGCGAGCGTTTCTTTGATTCAGATATAATGTCGCTAAAGTTAACCGATCCGAA
>JANQHY010000284.1 GCA_028282395.1 Gammaproteobacteria bacterium | reverse complement strand
AGAGTAAACAGCGCCTCGGTGTTTCTGGAGAAATTGGTTCTTTTTCTGAAGAGGCAGGGCTTCAATATGCCGCACAAGAGAATGTTGCTGTGACAATAGAGTATTTAGTCGATATGGAGGGGGTATTAACCGCACTAAACCAGAGCAAGATAGATCGGGGGATTTTTCCAGTTGTTAATCTGCATGGTGGCTTGGTCAATATGGCATTTGAAGCGATGGGTCGCCATCTATTTCAACCAGTTGACCAACTATGGCTGCAGGTTAATCATTGTTTAATGGTACGGCCACAGGTGCAACGACAGCAGATAGAGAAAATAGTTTCACATCCACAAGCTTTGGCGCAGTGTCGTAATTACCTTCATGCCTCTTTTCCGCAGATCGAACAGCTGGCGTGGCAAGATACTGCGAAAGCAGCACGAGCCTTAGCACAAGATGAATTATCACCATTGAGTGCCATTATTGCACCACGCCGTTGTAGTGAGATTTACGATTTACAGATTCTTGATAGTGACATTCAGGATAGTGATCCTAATTTAACGGCATTTATTATTGTTGAAAAACGGAGCGATTAGAATGAAATTTGCAATGATTGGTTTTGGTCGTTTTGGTCGCCTATTAGCCCCAGCCTTGTTACCGTTTGGTTCGGTGATGGTTTATGATCCACATATTGATGCGAAAATAGTGCCAGCAGATATTATTTATGCCTCACTACAGGAGGTTGTTGCCGCCGATTTTCTTTTTCTGCTCGTGCCTATTTCACAATTTGCTGATTGTTGTCGTCAAGTGAGTCAACTATTGCCACCAGAGACGATTGTTGTTGATTGCTGCTCAGTAAAAGTGCATCCAGTGAATGTAATGGAGCAAGAGTTATCACCACAACAGCCATTGATCGCTACCCATCCACTCTTTGGTCCGGATTCAGTGAAAAAAAATGGCGGTTTTCAAGGTTGCCAGATAGTTTTTTGCCCCGTACGCTGTAGCGAAGTACAGAGTGAACAGCTGCAGACGATATTTACTGCAATCGGTTTGGAAATACTGATTACCACTGCAGAGGATCATGATCAGCAGATGGCAACTTCACAAGGCTTGGTGCATTTTATTGGTAGAGGGTTGGCAGGTCTTAATTTAAAACCACAAGCGTTAGCGACGCCCGATTTTCAGTCGCTATTAGGGATTAATCATATGGTCATTAACGATAGTCTTCAGCTGTTTATCGATATGCATCGTTATAATCCCTATGCGCGTAGCGTGCGTGAGAAATTAATTGAACAGTTAAAAGGTTTAAACAATAAAATCAACCGGGAGGTGTGTAATGATTGATCTTGATCAGTGGCGTCAACAGATTGAAAAAATTGATGGTGAAATTATCGCTAAAATTGCTGATCGGTTTGCATTGTGTCAGCAAGTTGGTTTGGTGAAAAAGAGCAGCGGTGAGGCGGTCAAAGATGAGGGGCGTGAAACTTATCTAATGAACTTTTATGCGCAGCAGTGCCAACGTCATAATCTCAACTCTGAATTGATTAAAGAGATTTTTTCTCTGATCTTAACTGAATCGAAACGTTTGCAGCAGGGGGGTTAATGGATAGTAGGATTCTGCAACAAGAGGCAATGATTTCTTTGCCGGCTAGAGCGAATGTGCCTGCCACAGAAATTTATGCAAAAACATATAGCTTCAATACACAACTAGCTAAGCGCGATGTAATGATTCTTATTCCAGGTGGGCCAGGTAACGACCATACGCTATACACTGATCCTGAGCACTCTATTGCTGAAGCTTTTTTGCCCTATGTCGATACAATTGTATTTGATCCGCGTGGTTGTGGTAACAGTGAGATGAGTGCCGTTGAATACTGTTCGTTAGAGCATTATATCAATGATATTGAAGCGATTCGTCAATATTTCAACGTTCCAACGAAGCAATTTATTGTTTTTGGCCAATCTTATGGAGCAATTGCCGCGCTTGGTTACGCGATTAAATATCATGCGAATTTAAAGAAATTAGCGTTAATCGGTGGCGCTGCAAGTAGTGAGTGTTTAGAACAGGCTAAACAGAATTTATTGGCAATTGGTACGCCTGAACAGAAGCAATTAGGTGAAAAAATATGGAGTGGCAGTTTCACTGGTGAAGCTGAGGAGAATGAGCAGTTCTACCAGGTGATGGGACCGCTGTATTCACATGCTTTTCAACCTGGTGGTCCAACACCGCCTATTACTTATAATGTTGATGTACTTAATTTTGGATTTAGTGACTTTTTGAAAAAGTTTGATTACCGCCAGCAGCTTAGACAAATTTCCTGTCCAACATTAATCTTGTGGGGCAGAGAGGATTGGCTGTTTGACATTAAACAGTCTGAAATTCTCCAGAGGGAGATACAAAATTGTCAGTTGCATATATATAAACAATGTAGCCATCTATTGTGGATAGATCAATGGCAAAAATTTTTCCATGATATGGGTAGCTTTTTAGAAAACTAAAATATTTTCTCTGTGTAATTTTTCCCCTGTCGTCGCGAGGTGCGTAGCGCCGAAGCGATCCAGCAATAGGGCTGATAGTAATTCCAGTGCTGGATTGCTTCGCTGCGCTCGCAACGACAACTAAGACGCTTGCCATGACGGTGGATCTTATAATTATTTTTGACGGTGGCGATATTTTTCTACTAGTAATAATAAAAAAGAGACTATAAGTGCTAACCAGGCAATGATCCAGACTTGGCGAAAGGATTTGACCAGAGCAGGCATTGAAGAAAATTTTCCGCCAATATGAATATCAATAATCATTGCGGCAGTGGCAACACCAATAGCATTACCAACGTTGAGTACCATACGGTTAATTGCTCCGAGTGTGCCTTGATGTGCGCTTTTACCGGCTTTCATGATATGACTGATATTGGCTGGCATGAACAGACCGACGCCTATACCATAAAATAGCAGTAATGGTGGCAGTGACAGCACTCCCCAGGAGGGGCTGCGGATAATTAATAACAGTAGTGCAATCAGCATCGTCAAGGTTCCACTAAACATTGCATGCTCTTCGCCCCAGCGTCGCATGATCTTGCCGCCAAAACGTGACAGCGTGCCAACGCCTAATGGTGTTGAAAGCATAATGAGACCAATGTGCATAGCGGAGAGATGTGAGACTAGATGTAGCTCAAGTGGTGGGATCATAAAGATCGTGCTGGTGCTAAAACCTAACGCTAATGTGCCGATCACAGACGTATTAAATGAGAATTTTTTGAATAGTTGCATATCCAGCATCGGCGAAGTTGTACGATGCTCCTGGTAGATAAAATATGCTAAAAAGATGATTGCTAGGCCCATCATGATAAGAATGACAGTGGTTTTACCATCCGGCTGACCAATAAGGTTTAAGGCAAAAACAAACAGGAAAATGGCAATCGCAAAGGTTATCATGCCAATGAAATCCAGTCGTTTTTTCTGGTACTCACTAGCGTCATGGAGGAAACGGACGCCAAATAATACAATAAGTGAGATTGGAATATTAATGAAAAAGATCCAGCGCCAGCTGAATAGGGCAATGACGGTACCGGCAAATGTAGGGCCGATTATTGGCCCCATTGCTGCCATCAGCATGAACATGCCTAGTGCTTGACCACGCAACTCTTCGGCAACCAGTGTCGTAATAATAGCAGCAGAGCAACCCTGTAAAGCTGCCGCTCCAATTGCTTGAACAATACGCCAACCGATAAGTTGATTAGCTGATTGTGATAATCCGCAGAGCAGTGAGCCGATTGCGAAAATGAGCAGCCCAATAGAGAAGATTCTTAGTCGACCAAAACGGTCTCCTAGCTTGCCGAATAGGACAATTGCTGCGCTTAGTACGAGAAAATAACCAGAGATAGTCCAGGAGATTTTACTGATCGTACTATGAAAGTCATGGCGTAGAAAGGGTAAGGCGACATTAATAACGCCAGTGTCTAGTGCCGCGAGAAACATGCCAGCCCCTGCTACGGCTAGTACTAGATGATAACGATTCTTCACGGCTCTATCCTTGTTGCTACTGTCAATAAGTATGATAGCGTAGTTAATCCAGAAATCACACTGGCCCTTTTCTACTGCGAGCTCAGAAAGTGATTTTTTTAACAATACTTGTGAAGGCGTGTATAATAGATAACTATTGGCATTGTGGCTTGGATCGTGTATAATAGCCGGTCGAATAACCTGAAACTTAACTAGATTGGAGAGTAGATTGTGGCAAGATTGACTGTTGAAGACTGTTTGCAGCACGTAGATAACC
>JANQHY010000101.1 GCA_028282395.1 Gammaproteobacteria bacterium | reverse complement strand
CAGAAGTATATTCGCACCGAGAGCTCAATCCTCTATAAAGGCGCCAAGGTGCAACAATTTATTGAAGAAGCTATAGAGCCTATCAAGCGCAAGGCAATTAAAATGCCGATACACTCCTAAGCAAAGAAGGCCTTTTCTTATATTCAATAACTTAACTCCTCTAACATACTAGCCAAGCCTAAAATAATAAATAATATTATTCAAATTGTTAGGGTCTTTACCGATCAATATTGTAAATTATTTGGTCATATTTTAGCAAAATGCTTGCTATAAGATATAATTTTATGTAAAGTAATACTTATACAATAAAGTTGTAATATATTATATAAATTTTAAGAGGGTAATATGTATTCGATTAAACAAGACAATTATGAGTATGCTATTAGACAGTATTTTAACAATAACCCATTACCAATATTAAAGTTGACAAAGAAGGAAAGTATCTGGAATGAGCTAAAAAGACTTTTAATCCCCTCAACACCTACTCTTTTGTCAAAAGACGTTACGAAATTACTTTCAAATGATAAACTGTCTAAAAACTCTGCAATGGCTATGTTTAACCGCAGATCACCGTTGTTACGGCCATTTATTGAGCCCGTCTATATCTTCTTCCAACTTTACAATTTATGGAAACATCCAAAGAAGGCAAAACTTTCAAAACTAGGGATACTCCTAACCGGCGCTCTTGGAATTTTTACAAATTTTATTCCAAAGCTTATTTGGAATTTCCTCTGCTTGCCTATCTCATACCCTCTTTACATTCTAAGAAACTTGCGTGGAAATAAATTATCCACCACTGAAAAAGTTGTAGGCGTGGCCATCTCAGTCCTTCTCATAGGCGGTCTTGTTGCCTTGTCTATTTTATTTCCTCCTGTTGGCCTATTTATGGCTGGCCTATACGGCGCGATTATGAAACCTGCAGCAATTCTTACTGCATTCGCAGCAATAGGCGCAAAAGTAGGCTTAATATTAGAGGGAATTGCAGCTTTCTGCTCGGCAGCGGTTGGAGCCTCCTTCCTAGCCAATACATTTATCCACTGGCCTACAAAACTCTGGAAAAAGCTCTGGAGCGGAAAAGATGACGTCAATGCAAAAAACACCGAATCTATAAGGGATAGACATAAAAGCACCTATAATGCAGCACCAGATAATGAGACGAATAATGACAGTATGAAAATACTTGGAAGCCTTAAAGACAAAAATTATTGGAATAATGACAATGACGCAACGACCAACTATTATGATAATAAAAATTTGCCGAATAATATTGACTCCGACTTATCATCATCAAAAAATGGAACACAGCTGACGGATGTACCCAGCAGTTTGTTGGGGTATAGCAATGATGATGTCACAGAGCTAATCAATAATAACAACAAGCCAGATCATGAGGACACTTGTTGCTCCTGGTTTAAGTTCTAAATTCTACAACAATTACGCATCATAGAAAATACTCTATCACTAGAATACAACTGTGTGAGCATATTACTTTGCGTGCTGGCTTTGTTGATTAAACTTCAGAAGATACTCACCGTAACCCTCCTGTGCCATCTTATCAACGGGAATAAAACGTAGTGCCGCAGAATTAATGCAGTAGCGTTTACCTGTTGGTGCTGGACCATCATTAAAAACATGCCCTAAATGGGAGCCGCCATAGGTTGAGAGTAACTCTGTGCGGCGAATGAATAGAAGTTTGTAATCATCGCGCATTTGAATATATTTCATATCAATCGGCTTCGTGAAGCTTGGCCAGCCGGTCTTCGAGTCATATTGATCAAGCGAACTAAACAAAGGCTCGCCAGAAACCACATCGACATAGATACCAGGCTCATAGTGATTCCAATACTTATTGGCGAATGGCTTCTCAGTTTTACCCTTCTGCGTAACGGCATATTGCATTGGTGTTAACTTGGCTTTAATCTGCGCAGGCGTGAGATTAACACTATAGTCACGCGCAAGCGCTAACCCTGAAAACAGCAAGGTGGTCAGCAACAGCAATCCAACTAACCATTTATATCGTCTCAACACTTTCTTTAACCATAAAATGTTTATATGAATAAGTATAGCGTATGCTCACACTCGTGCATTTGACAGCCCCAGCAAGTTACTCTACGATTATCGTTAACTGGACTGAATAATGAATGAGGATACCTTGATGAAAACAAAGATCTCTAAACTGACATTACTGCGCAACAGTATTATAGTACTCGCGGCCACACTACTCGTAGCAGGCTGCTTTGATGGCACCCGTAGTGTCGAATGGTACAGAAAGCACGACAGTGCACGTGAATCAATGATCAAAGAGTGCGCCGCTAATCCACATAAGATGGGTGAAACGGAAAACTGTAAAAATGCTATGGCCGCCGCTGCACACTCATCAATTGATAAAATCAGCAAAGCCATTAAATAAAAGCCATTGTAGTACGCATAGCTTTCACTATTAATAGGACAGGGCAAAAGCTCGTTGGCGTAGTGTATTACTTTTTCAGCTTGCTAAATGCCGAGTCAAGTTTAGCTATTCTTGCTTGCAGCTTCTCTGTGGCAGCCTTGAGGGTATAGCCCTCATCAAGCAGCTCTTTTATTAAAATCATTTTCTTAATGGCTTGATAGTCATAACGGCGTGTTGTTGACTGGCCTGAAGCAAGCGACTGTATAATGCCTTTCTCTTCCCAATAGCGTATCTGCCGCATTGGAATACCGGTAATTTCGGCAACCTCGCCAATCCCAACAACTAACTTTGTTAAAAATTCGAGCTCATCCATGTAATTTTTTGAAATTTGTTTCATTTTACAACACCTTAAATAGGGCAGTACTCTTTCATACACAGAATAACCAATTGTTGAAAAAATTTCAATTTGCGTTTAATATCTACTTAAATTGTAGAATATCTACAATTTAAGTAGATATTGGCCAAGGCGACAATGTTTGGGAGAACAGTAATGAATGATGATATTGTAGCAATACAAGCTGTCATTGAAGACTACTTTATCGGTACTTATGAAGCAGATGAAACACGCATCAAACGCGCTTTTCATCATGATGCTAAAATCACTGGCAATATTGATGGCAACTACGTTGAAATCAACCTTGAACAGTTTATCGCACGGGTAAAAACAGCAAAAAGCGCTGCCAATCTGCAAGAGAGAACCTATGATAAAAAAATTACAACCATACAGCTACATGGCGACCTAGCAGCAGTTAACGCCCGTGTGCTTGTCGACCATGATTACTATAGTGACTGTATTACCCTACTAAAAATTAACCAGTGCTGGGTCATTCGCCAAAAAAGTTTTACCAATGCTCAATAATTAACATCGCTGCGAGGTGTAGAGCACCGACACGATACAGCAACAGTGTGAATACAAACGTCAGGACTGGATTGCTTCGCTGAGCTTGCTATGACAAGGGGAAGATACTCGCCCCTCTCCCACAGAAAGTGAAAGAAAGTAGTAAAACAAGCTTCTCCTCTAATATTTACTGTGGCGGAAAAGTTGCGGATAAAAACTGGATCACATCAGCAGAGAGATCAGGCAACGTATTGTGTCCAGCATTAGGATAAATTTTTAGCTTTTTCGGCTGTGGTGCGGCTGCATAGAGCTGTTCGGCCAGTTTGACCGGAATGATTTCATCCTGCTCACCATGGATAATAAATAGTGGCGCCTTGAGCTTCTCTATTTTACTAATCGAATTATAACGATCTTTGAGCAGCAAACGCACAGGTAGAAAAGGGTAGTGAATTCTCGCCACATCAACTATTGATGTATAAGGTGATTGCAGAATCACCGCAGCAACAGGAAATTCACTCGCCATCTGTACTGCCACACCGCTTCCTAACGACTCACCAAATAGCACAATTTCCCGCGGTGCCACTCCTTCATTTTTAAGAAACTCCATTGCAGCTCGCGCATCAAGATAAAAACCTTTCTCAGTCGGAGAGCCCGGATTAGTGCCATAACCGCGATACTCTAAAAGCAGCAGACCATAACCAGGGTTAATGTAGGGATTAATTGCTGTTCCCCAGTAACCGATATGTCCAGCATTACCATGAAAATAGACGATGGTCGGAGAGTGGCTATCTCTGGCTGGGCGATACCAGGCACCTAATAATAATTTATCGGCTGTTTTTAATTCAACCAGTTTCATTTGCGCCATGCCCCAAGTTGCCGGATCGAGATTGCCCGATTGGGGAAAATAGAGCATACGACGCTGCATAAAATAGAAAAAACCGATAACAATTAAAATAATAATAATCGCGAAAAATAAAATAGTTTTTAGCATCCTCTTCAATCCTTATTGACTATTAACCGACATATTGCTAATTGCTAAATTTGAGTTTAGCAACATTACGTTTATTTTCCGTTCGCTGTTCCATATGATCAGGAAAGATATTATTCCAATAATCTGCTAAACCGTAGGAGAAACCCTCCTCTTCTAAATAGGTGGAAACACGCTTACCAAGCAACGGTAGTTCAACGCTATTACCTGTATAAACAATCTCAACTATTAAATCCGTTTGATTATATGCTAATTCGATATTAATTGTTGGCAATGACAAGTTGGTTTGAATCAGTTTTATCAACTCCTCTGTTGTTTGACTAGCGCGATCAATGGTATCACTGGGAATATCACACTTCTCAGCAAACTTTAAGAAAAAGCCATCTAGTTCTTCATGAGGCAAATAGCGATCATTCACTGCTAATACTGATTTCTTACGAATACCAATCCTAAAAATAATTGTCAAACATACCGCGATAAAAATCGACAGACTTAACATCGAATTCGCAACCGTTTCAAGTGATGTGGGCAGATGGTGGTAAAACTGCGGCACTATCTTGTAACTTAATCCAATTAATAGTGAGATACCAATTAGATAAATACTTCTTGTATCAATATTACGTGATGCCATAATTTGAATACCGCCAGAAATCATGAAACTTCCTGTAAAAACTAGTGCTGCACCGGCAACGGGAATAGGCATAATTAAGAAAAAAGCAACAAATTTTGGCAAGAACATCAATATAACCAAGATAATTGCCACAACAAATGCCATCACCCTACTGGTTACGCCGGTTATTTTAGTAATTCCCACCAAAGAAGGTGCCGTACTAGTACCTGGCACACCGAGAATGCCAGCAAAAACTGTGCCAATTCCATCAGCTAATACACCGGCTTCAATATTCTTGATATTAGGCCGCTTCCAATTTGCATTATTAATTTTCTCACAGGTAGTCACCACCCCAACGGTGCGAATAGCCGCAGCAATACCAGCAATAATAAATGTTACGACAAGTGAAAAAGAGAAGTGATAATCGAATACTGGCAGTGGTGGCCAAGCAATAAAATGCGCCTGCTGAAAAATATGGTAGTTCTCCACCGGCATGAAACCAATAATCGCAGTAATAAGCGCACCGATAGCAATACCGAGGAAGGCACAGGCAAGACGTGCCAAACCACTGCACCATATACTCAAGCCAATCATAATAGTAAGTGTTATCACTGCTGGCACCAAAATTATATACATTGATGAGTTTGTGCCCTCATGTAACGACAGCAGTAATACTTTGTCAATGCCAGTCAAGCCTAACTGTAGGCCAACAATCATAATGATAAACCCACATACCGCTGGCGGAAAAAGTGCGCGAGTAAATGGTAATAATCGTGAGAAGATAATTTCGGCTATGCCAGCAAAAATAGTCATCCCTGCTAGTTCAGCCAGACCGCCATGCTGTACTGCTAAAATAGATGGCTCTAAATAGATAGCCGATACAACCGGTGCAGCTAAAAACCCTGAACCTAGTTTAAATTTTCCTAAAGCTTGTAATGTTGTCGAAAATGCCAATGCAAGTAGCGCTAATCTAACCATCCGACTTTGCGTACTCACTGGCGCATGAGCCAATTTTGCGATGATAACAACAATTACCAGGTAGACTGACATAATAAGCACATACTGCACACTGAGTAGCAACAATTTTGCTATAGGGGGGACCTGGTTGACACCATAAAGGATATCATCAGGTTTTGTACGCTCATTCTGTTGGGTGGTTTCAGTCATCACATAAAATCTTAATATTCTGATAAAAATATAAAACCCTATCAGCACAAATTATCCTAAATTCCGCAGTACCCACCGTCGCGAGAGCGGCCAGTCGTCTGAATTTAGGATTATACTATATGACGAGTCAGAGCAACACAAGCGAATGCTATGAGGAAGAGAGATGGATTGCACTGGAGAGGACTACCCTCTCCAGCGACAGTTAAAATTTGCTATTATTTCCCGTAAGGAACATGGAAGGGACAATCTGATGCTGACGTGGTCACATCTTCTGAACCACAGGTTGGCCAACCAGCATTCTTCTGCCAAGCATTGTGTACAACGTTTGACATGGCTGCAACCGCTGCTGGGTCAATCGGCATCACTGATAGAGTAATTCCACCATCATGGGTATTGGTATAGACATATATTGGGTAAACAGTATCAGGACGTCCTTGGTAAGCATAGGCGTAAGAGAATCTATAGCGACCTTCCGCAGCAACACTATTAGGTATTGGTTCTAGAGCGTGGCTTTTTATGCCATTACAAACAACTGGCGCGTGCTCTCTAGGGCTGGCACAGTTGATATACTGTGGTGCTGTATAGATATGGCCGAGCTGTGCAAGCGTAGATTGGGCAAATGCCGCAAATGGCGCTAAGCTCAAACCCATAGCAACAGAAAGCAGTAGGAGACGATTAATTTTGCTTTTCATGGATAATTACCTCATTAAATAGTCGTTAATGAAAACCGATACTTCGCTAAAGAATGTATGATAAAAGCACTCATGTGTCAAGTAATTTAACAGATGGCATTAAACTCTGCGGATACCTGCTACTCCCATCATGCTATCAATAGGTTATTAGTCATCGTCTTATTGATGCCGCTTGGCATCGCTACGCTTTAACAACCAATAAAGTGGCACTGTAGTAAGTAAAAACAGTAACCCTAATAGCAGGGTCTGTTTACCACAACCAACGATAGCCCAAATCGAATAGATCGCAGCAAACAGCATCACCAGCAGATACCCCATAAACGCAATGGGGGCTTGCGACAGCTGTTGCCGCAACATCACTATGCCTGCTATCGCCGTGTAAAGATAAGGCAGTAAATTCGCCAGAACCGCAATGAGAATGATGGTTTCAAACTGTTTGGTCAGTGTTTGCGACATCGTGCATAGCAGCAGTAGGCTAATCAAACCAGAGGTAATCATCAAGCCTAATACCGGTACTCCATGACGATTACAGCGATTAAAGATGGCAGGAAACAGGCCATCAGCCGCCGCATCGCTGGGAATCTCGCCTTGCAACAGTATCCAACCATTGAGTGCGCCAAGACAAGAGATAACAGCGCCCAAAGCGACCAAATAGTTACCCCATTTACCGAGAATTTGACTGGCTGCCAAAGCAAAAGGGGCACTAGAGTTAGCAAGTGCACTATTTGGCAACATTCCCATCATGGCACTCGAACTAGAAATATAGGCAACGGCAGCAATGGCGGTACCTAAGAGTGTCGCGAGTGGCACATTACGATGGGGATTTCTAACGGCACCGGAGGAGACCGTTGCTGACTCGACGCCAATAAATGCCCAGAGTGTTAATGAGGCTGCCGCAGAGATTGCATGAAAATGGCTCTTACTGGAAACATTAAATCCTGCGGTAAAATAGTGTGGATGAAAATAGAACCAGCCAACCGTACCAATGAGTAAAATTGGAAAAAGTTTGCCTAAGGTTGTTGCCAACTGGACCACGCCAACGACTTTGGCACCATTGAGGTTAATAATCGTCAGCAACCATATTTCAGCAATCGCTACCAAACAAGTGAGCAATGGGTTCTCCAACACCGGAAAAAAAATACGCAGATAACCGATCGTCGCAATGGCCATCGCAGCATTACCAACCCAAATGGCAATCCAATAACTATAGGCAGTCTGGAAACCTAAGTAACGGCCTAATACTACTTTTGCATAGGCATAAGGTCCACCCGCTTTGGGAATCCATAAACTCATTCTAGCGAATAAAATGGCAAGAGAGAAAACCCCTACTGTGGTAAATAACCAACCATAAAGACTAATACTACCAATTTTCGCCAGATCGGCCGGCAATAAAAATACCCCCGAACCAATCATATTCCCTGCTACCAGTGCTGTTAGCATCCATAAACCCATTTTTTCTTTTTCTGGGACGCTATGTGGATGACTCATACTCAACCTTTACCAATAGTAGCAACCATCACTGCTTTAATGGTATGCAAACGATTTTCCGCTTGATCAAACACTACCGAGTGTTTGCTGCGGAAAAGTTCATCACTCACTTCCATCGCCTCAAGCTGATAAGTCTCAGCAACCTTCTCTCCTAATGCCGTCTTACGATCATGGCATGCTGGCAGACAGTGCATAAAGATCGTGTTGGGATTGCCTGTTTGCGCTAACATGTCGTGGTTAACCTGATAGGGGCGTAATAGCTCAATACGCTGCGCCAGTTTATCCTCTTCGCCCATTGATGCCCAGACATCGGTGTATAATACATCGGCATCTTTTACTGCACTCGAAATATCGGCCGATGTGCTAATCGAACCGCCGTTCTGTTCAGCAAGGGCGTGCATTTCAGCAACTAGCTGCTGATCAGGAAAAAGTGATTCCGGTGCTAATGCAACAAAATTCATACCAAGTTTTGCTGCGCCAATCATGAGTGAATTCCCCATATTATTGTGTGCATCACCAACAAAAACGACTTTGGTCTGTTTTAAAGGTTTGTTGCAGTGCTCCATTATTGTCAACCAATCGGCAAGAATCTGTGTTGGATGAAAACGGTCTGTTAATCCATTCCAAACTGGGACTGTGGCATGCGTGGCTAACTCCTCAATCAACTCATGAGAAAAACCACGATATTGAATACCATCATAAAACCGACTCAACACTTTTGCCGTATCCTCTATTGACTCTTTACTGCCCATATGACTATTGGTTAAAAACGTTGCACAGCCACCTTCATCAAAAGTCGCTACTTCAAATGCGCAACGCGTCCGCGTTGAGTGCTTGTCAAAAATAAGTACGACATTCTTACCAAGTAGACTATCACCTTTTTTTCCACTCGCTTTTTTCTGTTTTAATTCTGCTGCCAACTGTAACAGTTGTGTAATCTCCTCGGCAGTAAAATCCTTTAATGTTAAAAAAGAGCGTCCTGATAAAAAATTACTTGTCATCACTATTTCCTCATTGATAAATTAATTGCTCGAACTGTTGACTAATCTGCGTCCCCTGCTCGCCATTTAACACTGCTGATACTTCCGCTAGTGCACCAATCATCGCTACGCCACCACTCTGTTTGACAAACTGGCAAGCTGCAGCAATTTTTGGCGCCATGGATCCTGCTGCAAAGCTCATCGCCTCTAATGCCACTGGCGAGGCACTACGGATTGCCCGTGGATTATCACCGCCCCAATCACTATAGACCGCATCGACATCTGTCAGAATCAGTAGCGCATCAGCATTTAACTGTGCTGCCAAACAGGCAGCAGTATGATCCTTATCAACAACAGCTTCAACTCCACGTAGTGTCTGTGTCGACGGTTGTCGCACCACCGGAATCCCACCGCCACCAGCCGTAATAACAATACTACCTTGCTGCAACAGCGAGTGAATCGTCGCCGACTCAATAATCTCTTGTGGCTGTGGTGATGGCACAACACGGCGCAGCTGTTTACCATCTGGCGCCATTGTCCAACCATACTGTTGCTGAATCGCTGCAGCACTCTCTTCATCATAGACCGGACCAATCGGTTTACTCGGTTGCTGAAAAGCTGGGTCACTGTCATCAACCAGAACCTGGGTAACAACGGTAGTAATCTGTCGCTGTGGTAGCTGATTTTGTAGTGCCTGCTGCAGTGGATAACCAATCATTCCCTGCGTCTCTGCCACCAGCAGATCAAGCGGATAAGGTGGTAGCGCTTGATACTGCGCGTCTTCAAGTGCTAATAATCCCACCTGCGGGCCGTTGCCGTGACAGATGAGACATTCATGTGCTTCAAGTACAGGCGCTAAGGCTTGTGCAGCAATTTGAATATTCGCTAACAAATTTTCTGCGCTTAACGGCTGGTTGCGTTTTAATAACGCATTCCCTCCTAAAGCAATCACTACTCTCATGCTACTACTCACGTTCAATTGGGCAGGACATACAGCGTGAGCCACCACGTCCGCGACTTAACTCTGCCCCAGGAATTTCGATTAACTCTAAACCTGCCTGGCGCAACTGTTGATTCATTTCACTATTGCGATCATAAACGACAACTTTTCCTGGCGCAATGGCTAATAAATTACAAGCATCATTCCACTGCTCGCGTTCACTGGTAAAACGATCACTGGTTGGTGTAATTAAATTCAGTGACGTCTCGCCAAGTGCATGTGCCAGTGCCTGAAAGAAATCCTCTTCCTGAGTAATATTCAGTGCTGACTCGCCATCACCAGGACGAATCGACCAGGCACGGAATAGATACTGATCTGGTGGAAAAGCCAAACAGAAGGTAGCAACATCTGCCATTGTCATAACCGTATCAAGATGCATTGACGCACGTGCTTTAGGAATATCGACAGTCAGCACGTGACGGATAGTGCTGTGACGAAATAGCGTTTTTGCCAATAACGTGACCGCCTGAAAAGTGGTACGCTGACTCAAACCAATCAGCACACAATCTTTACTGACAACCAGTACATCACCGCCCTCAAGGCTAGGTAAACTTTGTGTATCATCACTACCATCATACCAGACATGAAAATCGGCCGCCTGGAATAGTGGATGAAATTTATAAACTGCTGCCATATTCAATGTTTCGCGTTGCCGCGCAGGAAAGTGCATCGGATTAATCGAAACACCATTATCAATCCAGCATGAAGTATCTCGGGTAAAAAGATGATTAGGCAGTGGTGGCAAAATAAAATCATCCTGCTTGCTATAGGGTGCTAAACTCTTTTGCAATACGCTATCATTAATTTCACCCAATGCTAAGCCACCGAGAAGATAGGTAGTTAACGAACGATTGTCCAACTGGTTCAGATACTCACTTAGCGCTGCGTAGGGCTCTTGAGGGTAATCAAGTGACTTTAACGTTCGGGTAATTATCCATTCGCGGGCGGCAGCATCCATGAGTGTTTCTGTCATAAGGTCATGTAGAAGATACACTTCAACACCATGTGCTTTAAGTTGATCAGTAAAAAAACGGTGCTCTTCATTAGCCTTTTCCACCCACAACACGTCATCAAATAGGAACGCCTCACAGTTTTTTGGCGTCAAGTGTTTGAGCGATAAATTTGGCCGATGCAAAATAACTTTTTTCAGGGGGCCAATTTCAGAATGGATTTTCATGTTAGTTACCTCTTATTTTAATTTATTCATTTAACTTTATGAAGCTATATTCAGCGTTTACACAAACGCTAAAATTGTTCCATGGAAATTAGTAACATTTTTCCTATCTCATTAATAGAATAGGCCAGAAAGCCAGCAACAGTAGAAAATATCGTAACTGTACTGCCGCTATTAAACCATTTTTTACGGTATGAATCAACACCTCAATGTTGCTAGCGTTGTGCTATAAAATGGGAAAGTATCTTTGAAATAAGAAAGAGCGCTTTATAAAATCAAGTCTATGATTTTTATGTAAAAATCCTGGATCAACTAATTACTGTATTATCCTCAACAACCTCCATAGCCATCACCGGTTGCGATCCAAGTACATGACTGAGACTCTCTATAGAGAACACCATATCACTACCGCCCTCATCATGATAGTTCCCACCACTCTCTGTATAACTTGTTAAGTCATCACTTTCATCAAGATTGATCGTTAATTCACCCTCTGCGCTATCAAGCATAATCTCTTCATAAACTCCTGTTAGCAGGTCATCCTCCTGCTTACTCTCATCAACTCCCTCAGCTATGTTGTCATAAAGAAGAAAGAAGTTATCCTGCTCTGCCATTGACTCAGACTCAATAAATTCAAGTGCGGTATCAGCATACTGACCATACGAGCCATCACTATATTGAAATTCACCTTGGCCATAAATGGTGACATCACCATCGATCGTCAGTTCGTTGTCACTCTGTAAATCGATACTGACA
>JANQHY010000045.1 GCA_028282395.1 Gammaproteobacteria bacterium | reverse complement strand
TCTATTGGTGCTAATGATCTTGAAGCTCCTGCCTGTTACAAAGCTAAAATACAATGCATTAAAACTATGTTAAAAATTCAACGCCAGCAGCTGGATCGTCTACATAATGCTGGTATTCACCATTTTGTGCTATTTACTCTCCCCAATATCTCCATCACTCCGAAAGCACATCTACTCTTTACGCCATGGCAACGCTGGCTGCTTAGCCGGACGATTAATATCTACAATGGCTTCTTTCGCTATGATATGGTGCGCTCCTTCACCAATGACCATGACGTGAAAGTAACTGTGATCGACACTGCTGACCTTCTCAAGAAAACTATCCCCTCTTTTTCCGAACCACTGCAGAAATATTGTTATGACAATAATTATGGCAACTACAGTAGTAGCGGCGGAGCCATATGCCCAGATAGCAAAGGCTACTTTTTCTGGGATTGGTCACACCTCACCACTGCCGCACATCAAAGTATTGCCGCGACTGTTCATCAAATGCTACAAAACCCATCTAGTGTTGATAGTGATCTTCAATGACAATCACCACAGCCATGCTTAGGGTCTGTCACAAAATTTCTCGATACGAATCCAGAAAGTTGCATCATTATGAATAATTGCGCATAATCGAGCACTGAAATAGTCACAGATGGGCCGCAGAAGAACATGAAAAAGCATCGTTTAATCAGCGCATTAAATAGAGAAGCGGTAGATAGAACGCCGGTATGGATTATGCGTCAAGCTGGACGCTACCTGCCTGAATACCGTGAACTCCGCCAGCAAGCCGGTAGCTTCATGAATTTGTGCCGCAATCCTGAATTAGCTTGTGAAGTCACATTACAGCCGTTACAGCGCTTTCCTCTCGACGCCGCAATCATCTTCTCGGATATTTTAACGATTCCCGATGCAATGGGGCTAGGTCTCGAATTTATCCCTGGTGAAGGGCCACGATTTACTCAACCATTGTGTAACCGCCGTGATATTGAACAACTCGCAGTCCCCGACCCAGAATTAGAGCTCGGTTATGTGATGGCAGCCATTCAACGCACCAAAAAGGCGCTGAACAACTCTGTTCCACTTATCGGCTTCTCCGGCAGCCCATGGACCCTCGCTACCTACATGATCAAACGCGAGTCAACCCGTGATTTCAGCACTATCATGGCAATGCTCGAACAGGAGCCAAAGCTCCTACATCAACTGTTGGCTACCTTAACTGCTGCCGTAACGGTTTACCTACAAGCACAACTGGCTGCCGGTGCCGACGTCATTATGTTATTTGACACCTGGGGCAGTCTACTCACGCCACAACAGTACCAAGAGTTCTCACTACCCTATCTGCAACAAATTATTACTGAATTGAATTTTCCGCCATCATTACTTTTCACTAAATCCACTGGCAACTATCTGGAAATGTTAGCGAAAACAGGCTGCAACGGTATTGGCATCGATTGGACACTGGATATTGCTGAAGCCAGAGCACGTGTCGGTGACCGTGTTGCACTCCAAGGCAATCTTGATCCAGCACAGCTCAAGCAATCGCCTGACACCATTCGCCAGGCAGTGGACAAAATTCTTACCCAATTTGGTAATCACCCCGGCCATATTTTTAATCTTGGTCACGGCATCACGCCTGATATCTCTCCTGACCATGTTGCCGTGATGATCGAGGCAGTACAGCAGTTTACCCATCATAAAGATTAATTATGATCGATTTCGCCAAAAGAAACCTCAGTTTTGTGCGCCGTGAAGGGCGATTAACCACGGGCCAGCAGAGCGCGATTAACCGCTACTGGCCAACTTATGGCCTACATAGCGACCAAGGTCAACTTAACCCTGAGAAAGTTTTCGGCCGCAGTGCCCCTTGTGTATTAGAGGTTGGCTTTGGCAATGGTGAGAACTTGCTTAGCCAAGCCAAAGCCCATCCTGAAATCAACTTTATTGGTATCGAGGTCTACCGTTCTGGGGTTGGCAGCTTATTGGCTGCCGCTGGCAAAGAACAGATAACCAATATCCGCATTTACTGCGAAGATGCCGTAGATATTTTGCAAAAACAGATCATTGCTGATAACAGTTTAGCCGCGCTGCAGATCTTTTTCCCCGATCCTTGGCCGAAAAGACGCCATCATAAACGGCGTCTGATTCAAACGGCTTTTGTTACATTACTACGGCGTAAGTTAACCGTTGGTGCAATGCTGCATATCGCCAGTGATTGGCAACACTATGTTGACCATATTAAACGAACCATGGCAACTAGAAAGGATTTCTCACCCTTTAATGACGAAATGACAACAGTGCTGCCGCCATTGCAACGCGTGCTAACTAAATTTGAACAACGCGGCCAACGTCTAGGCCATGACATCAGTGACCTACGCTATGTCGCTTGTTAGATGCGAGTCTGCTATAATGGCGACAACAGGAGTAGATGTATTATCGAATCGTGCATAAGATATATTTGAAAATAACGCGACATAATAGAAAATCGGCTACCTGCCACAATAACTGTTCTCGCCTATCAATAATACTGAGCAGTCTGATAGCACTAACACTATCACTTTCAGCTTGCCACCCTGTTCCCAAAGCAGACAATATCATGATGGTATCACCACCACTAGCTGGCGAACCGCGCCCTGCCGCGCATAAGCCGACTACTGAAGTTGAAAAAGAACCTGTAACAAAAACTGCTAATCATGCCAACACAACTTCCACACACTACCCGAAAACATTAGCTGGACAGCAGGTTACAACATCACCGCAACATCCAATGGTATTAACCTTAACAGACGCCATTGCGCTGGCCATGCGCCACAATCTTACTCTCAAATCTGATAAGCTCGAACGGATCGTACAGAAATACAATCTCATTGTGGAGGAGTACAATTTTGATCCGCAACTGAGTTTGCAAGGTAGTTATACTTATAACCGTTCAGTATCAGATAGAATACCCACTGGGTCACGCCAGGCAGCGTTGTCACCCACACTAAATTGGCTTAGTCACTATGGGACACAAGTAGAGTTGACACAAGACAATAGTTACACTTACGAGCGCGCCAGCCATTTTGATCCCTTCAGTAAAGGCACCAGCGCACATGGAATGACAACAAAGATAACACAAGAGTTATTACGCGGCTTTGGTAGAGATGTTGTTGATGCCAGTCTAAACGACGCCAAAGATAATGAACGCATCAATAGGTTACAATTCTCTGCTAGTGCCACGACAACGATTACCGGGGTTATCGGTAATTACCTTAGTCTGATCCGCTCACAACAACAACTCGAAATAGATTTACGTTCACTAAAACGTTATGAAAAAATGATAGAAGTTGATAAAATGAAAATTAAGGCCGGGCGCCTGGCTGCATCAGATCTCATCGATTTACAGTCAACTCTGACATCTACGAAAGTTACCATTGAGCGCGACAAGAATAGCATCGATAGCGCAAAACGCATTCTTCTTAATAGCATTGGTCTCGAGAGCAACGTGCCATTTCAACTGCCCGATATCGACACCGAACTCGCTCAAGATAGAAAAATATTAAGTGGCAATGGTAAGATTATGGACCGCCAGAGCAGTTTTCACTATGCACTGCAGCATAATGTCGATTATCAGGTGGCTGGCATCACTATACTATCCGCCCGCCGTAATGTTAAGGTGGCAAAAAACAATGAACTGCCTGACCTGTCGTTTGCCATTGACCATTCATTTGATTTTGGCAATGGCTCCAAACTCTGGACAGACAACGACATATCGGCCACACTGACCTATGATCAGCCAATCAATGATGTAAGCAGAAAAGCAACAACCGTATCGGCCCAGGTTGCACTGCAGCAAGCGATTATCACGCTAAAACAGGCGCGCCGCGATCTTTATAACACAATCCATAACGATCTCGATGCTATTGATAGCTTAAAAAAACAGATTGTTCTCGGACAACAAGCAGTTGTCTTACAAAAACGCAACTATACTGTTGCCAGGTTGAAATATAATCATGGTCTGATTTCAAACTATAGTTTAACTGATGTAACACAGCGACTATTAACGGATGAAACTAGCCTGGTTAACGACAGAATTGCTTATCTGGAAACATTGGCAGGTTTTGCACAGGATATGAATATGAGTTTACAATTATGGCATATTCAAATAATTAAGGGCGCTGGCACTAAAGAGGATCTGCGGACCTCAGACCGATACACACTCAACAGATGAGGAGTCATATGATACAACGATACTACACCACCCTAGCCCGATTAATACTGATCATCAGTCTGACAGCAATCAGCGGCTGTGGCCATCATCAACAAGCAAAACAGAAAGCCAAGACCATCCCCTATACAGTCAAAGCACAATCGTGGCAACAGACACTCTATTTTAGTGGCACACTGCACCCATTAGAAATTAAGCCCGTCGTTGCACCAGTTGATGGCAATATTGTTAAAATTGGCGTTCATCCCGGCCAAAGTGTTAAAAAAGGCGAACTGCTCTATACGATTACCACTCAATTAGCAGAAAAAACCTTTCAACCAGCACTCACCAGCTACCTTAAAGATAAAAAAGCCTTGGCCGATGCTGATCAAAAGCAGCAGAATTCCAAACTACTCTATGATAATGAGATTCTTTCCAGAAATGAGTATCAACAAAGTCTAGAAAGTTATTACACTGCGCAATTAACCGCAATACAATCAAAACAGACACTGGAACAAGCATTAGCTTCGCTAAAACTCGAGCAGAATAATAAAGCGCTCTTTACATTGATCAAGCATCTTGATCTCAGTCGAGTTGACGACATTAAACGCGTACTTAGCGAAGTCGGAGGAATTGACAAATTCTCGATCTACTCCCCTGTTGATGGTCTACTGCTATTGCCGGCAGCAGATAGCAGTGGTGGTAGCGGCAAATCGATCACAAAAGGTATTGGTAGCAACGTCAAGCAAGGCGAGCTAATGGGTAAGATTGGCACAACCAATGGTCTCGCTGTGAATATTCAAATTGATGAAGCAAACATCACCAAACTCCACCCCGGCCAATCTGCAACCATTTCAACACTGATCCTCCCCGGACAACACCTAAAAGGCGTACTATCAAGCATCAATATTGAAGCTGAAAGTAGCCATGGTAGCCCACAATTTATGGGAACAGTGACAATTGCTAAACTGAGCAAACAGATTAAACAGCAGCTGCGCTTTGGTGTGAATGCAAAAGTAGAAATTCAGGCAAAAGGCAAAAAAGCTATATTCATTCCTATTGACGCCATCACTGAAGATAATGGCATGACCACTGTGGAAAAACTTGTTGGCGACGGTAAAACCAAAACCACTGCGGTAACGATCGGCACAACGCTAGAAAAACGCGTTATGATTACATCAGGATTAAATGAAGGAGATAAAATTCTTGTCCCGGCTGATTGAATTTAAACAAGTTGGCAAAATTTATGGTGAAAACGATAATCGTGTTATTGCCCTGAAAACCATCAATCTTGCTATTCACCACGGTGAAATGGTTGCCATCATCGGCCCCTCTGGCTCAGGCAAATCAACACTGCTCAATCTACTCGGACTCTTAGACCGCCCTAGCGAAGGCGAATACTATCTTGACGGCATTCCTGTTTCTGAATGCAATGACAACCAGTTAGCTCACCATCGAAACTATAAAATCGGCTTTGTTTTCCAATCATTCCTACTGATCCCAAAATTAACCGTCATGCAGAATATTATGTTACCGCTGCTCTATCGTAATCTGTCTGTCAAAAAAGCTCAGCAGCAGGCAGAAAAATTATTAGAAAAATTTGCCATTCTTGATCTACAAAAGAAACGTCCAAACCAACTATCAGGTGGACAGAAACAGCGGGTAGCACTCTGTCGTGCACTGATTACCAATCCTCAGGTAATTCTTGCTGATGAACCAACTGGCGCATTGGATAGTAAAAATAGCGATCTCGTCATGGCAGAATTTGCTGCTCTGCACCAACAACAACAGGCGAAAACACTTATCATCGTTACTCATGATGCTACCGTTGCTGAGCGCTGCCAACGTATTATTACTGTACGTGATGGCACAATCACTGACGACCGCCTATCAAAGGAGACGCCATGCGCTTAGGATTCCAGATAAGAGAGGCGTGGCTAAATTTTAATGCAGCAAAACTGCGCTTCTTTCTTGCCATATTAGGTATCTTAATTGGCACCGCTTCAGTTGTTGCCATGCTATCAGGCGGAAAAATTGCTACAGCACAGGTGTTGAAACAGTTTAAAGCACTTGGCACCGATTTGATGGCCGTACACTTTATTGCACCAATGCATAAAACGCATGCCACACAACCTATTTCGATTGAAACGCTTCTGGGTCTCAACCGTTTTAATAGTGTAACGCTTGTAGCACCTTATACCATGCAGTATCGCTCAATCACGCTTCCAGAAGGGAAATCGATGGGCATCAACCTACTTGGCGTGACACAGCAGTTTGCCGAAATTAATAAAATCCCCATGGCACAAGGTCGCTTTGTTCATCTGTTTGATAAAAATGCGCCGTATGCCGTGATTGGTGATACACTTTATAAGAAAATTAGAACCCATACTTTTCATAATATTATTGGCCAACAACTGAAAATAGGCCAAAGGCTATATACGATTATCGGTATCATGAGACCGGTACAGAATAACCCGTTTGTTTTCCAGGACCTGAATAATGGCATTATCGTACCATTAAAAACTCTCTTAACATCAAGAAGTGATGCAAGTATTGACTATCTGTTATTAAAATTAAAACCAAATAGTGATATTGACCAGGTACAACAGCAGCTAAGTCGCTATCTAAAGGGACGCAATCCGCAACAACGGTTAATCTTTCATAGCGCTAAACGACTGATTGAAGGAATGGTCAAACAGAAAAAGGTACTGACACTATTTCTTGGCTTCATCGGCGGTATTTCACTACTGGTTGGTGGAATTGGCGTCATGAATATTATGCTGGTTTCGGTAACAGAACGACGCCAGGAAATCGGTATTCGCATGGCAATTGGGGCAAGACGCTATGACATTCAACTGCTATTTCTTATTGAAGCAGTTACCTTATCAATTGTTGGTGGTCTACTTGGAATCCTCTGCGGGATTATTGTCACTGCGATTATTGCTAAACTTAACCACTGGGATTTCACCCTATTTTTCTCACCGGTTATACTCGGCTTCACTGTCTCTGCCGCAATGGGAATTTTCTTTGGTTGGTACCCAGCTTTTAAAGCATCACGCGTTGATCCGATTACCTGCCTCCATGCAGAGTAACCTATCAACATTGATTCTGGTCGTTTTTTTATAGCGCTGTCTTTATATCTGTCGACGATGTGTTAGTACCCGTAGAAGATTGTATATTACAACTTGTTACTGATACATCCCCACTCGTTGTCGCATCCAACAGAACAATGACTTTTGTCGTCGTACCTAAGTCGGTATTTAATACTGCACTGTTGCTACAGCTACCTGGATCAATCGGCCCCAGCCCATCACGTAATCCTAAAGCCGTAATCTTTACTGAACCTGAAGCTGCATTACTCTTAAGTGTCAACGTATCACCCATCCTAAACCAGCTAAGCGGTGCTGAGTAATTATTACTAGTAGTTTCATTTGTTATCATCGCAACTGATTTTCCAGAGCTTTCCGCGGCCTGTTTTGCAAAATCACTCACATTTGGTCCAAATTTAAAATTAACCGTTACTGCCATTGCCGATGATGTCAAGGCAATTAACCCTACAGCAAGCAAAGCTTTGATTTTATTCATATTACCCACCTAGTTATCCAACCAATCTAAAAAAATTATAGCAGACATCTATAAAAAAAGCTGTATTAATCGATGAAAACTCTCTTACGTCAGAGGCTTCATAATCTGCATTGCACTTCACTCATCGCGCATCCCATCCCGTCGTCACACGACTTGTCCGCGGAATCCAGAAACAGGACTAAAGTGACTTCAGTGCCGGAATGCTTCGCTGCGCTCGCAATGACAAGAAGCCGCTATTTCCCTTCTCCCGCTTGCGGGAGGAAGAGAAATGTCTATCAATGCTCTTTGACTGTCTCAGTCGCTGGCATTGGATTCTTGGCAAAGCCTGGCAGATCCTCATTAATACAGGTCCAAGGTTGCGCATCTTCTAGCCATAAATTAACTTCAGGGTGATAGGCTTCAGGGGAATCGAGTGTGCCCGCACAGACAACCCATATATGTGGCCACAAATCTAACTTACCAAATAGTGTCGAACCACATTCAGCGCAGAACCCGTTGTATTTCGCTTTACCACTATCTCCAACACCTTGATACCATTTTATTGCACCAGTAGTTGTTATCGCCTCAACTGCTATAACAAGAAGTGGCATATTATCTGAGCCAGATCTTAGCTGGCAAGTACGACAATAACAGACGGTAGCTTGTTTAGGTTGCTGACTAATTTCATAACGTATTGCACCACAGAGGCAGCCTCCACTAATCGGTAATTTCATTATCATTCTCCTGATTGGTCACCAATCGCTGTAAAGATAAACCGGTTCCGCGACAGCGAAACACCTGATATATTCAGCCGTGATTATAGGTAATTTTGCTGTTTACAGCAAGAAACAAGCGCCAATCGATGAAAAGAAGCGCTCCTGGCGCATGTCTGAAGATTATTCGCCGTAATGGTCATCATCGGTACTGCGGCGCGATCTCCTGCCTTTATCACGACCGTCATCACTATCATCATCACCATTGCCGCCAAATAGTTTGTCATCAATCGCATAAGTGGCGAGGAAACTACGCAACTGTTTGGCGCGGCTGGGGTGACGTAATTTACGCAATGCTTTCGCTTCAATTTGACGAATCCGTTCACGCGTTACATTAAACTGCTGCCCCACCTCTTCGAGAGTGTGATCAGTATTCATGCCAAAACCT
>JANQHY010000270.1 GCA_028282395.1 Gammaproteobacteria bacterium | reverse complement strand
GATTACTCTGGTTCACAGGCGATCAAAGCGCTCAAAGAGGAGGGGATTGAGGTCATTCTAGTCAATCCTAATATTGCCACCGTTCAGACTGATGACAGTATGGCTGACCAGGTTTATCTGCAACCACTGAATATTGAAAGTGTTAGCGCCATTATTGCCAAAGAGCGTCCTGATGCTGTATTGCTAAGTTTTGGTGGTCAAACTGCACTTAACCTCGGCTTAGCGTTGGAAGAAGAGGGTGTTTTTGCGCGCTATAATGTTGAAGTATTGGGCACAGCAGTTGAAACTATTCGTCTCGCCGAAGATCGTAAATTATTTAAGGCAGCACTGCAGAAGATTGATGTCGATGTAGCAAAGAGTATCTGTGCTTTTACGCTTGAAGAGGCGATTGCTGCAGGCGCTGCTATCGGTTATCCGTTGATGATCCGGACCGGCTTTTCTCTCGGCGGTCTAGGCTCGGGAATTATTAATAATGAGCAGGAATTAATTCAGCGTGCGCAACAAGCATTAAGTGGTTCACCGCAAGTTTTGGTAGAGGAGTGTCTGCTGGGTTGGGGTGAATTTGAGTATGAGATTGTCCGTGATGGCGCTGGGAATACTATTACGGTTTGTAATATGGAAAACTTTGATCCGATGGGAATTCATACGGGTGAAAGTATTGTTGTCGCACCATCGCAGACACTGGATAACGATGAGTATCATCTGTTACGGCAAATTGCAGTAAAAGTTGCCAACCATTTTAATATTATTGGTGAATGCAATATTCAGTATGCCTATAATCAACGGACCGGCGAATATCGGGTTATTGAAATTAATCCACGCTTGTCACGTTCAAGTGCATTGGCTTCGAAAGCGACCGGATATCCATTAGCATTTGTCGCCGCCAAATTAGCACTAGGCTATCGTTTGCACCAGATCAAAAATAGCGTGACCGAGAAGACTTGCGCCTTTTTTGAACCGGCATTGGACTACTTAGTTGTGAAAATTCCGCGTTGGGATATTCATAAACTCAAAGCTGCTGAACGTTATATTGGTACCGAAATGAAGAGTGTCGGCGAAGTGATGGCAATCGGCCGTTCATTTCCTGAAGCATTGCAGAAGGCAATCGGAATGCTTAACATTGGCGCTGATGATTTAACGACCTATCCGTATACGATTGAGCAACCACTTGAAGAGATTCAGCGTGCGACCGATCGTCGTCTGTTTGCGCTTTATCAATATTTTGTTAATGGTGGCAGTGTTGAGCAGGCACAACAGTTGGCCAAGATTCATCCTTGGTTCCTTCACCATCTTATTACGATTGCTAATTTTCAGCGTCAGTTAAGTGAGCAACCGCCGTTAACCGCTGAACTGTTGCGCCAAGCAAAAGAGTTAGGTTTCTCTGATGCCGGCATCGCACGTCTCAGCAATCAAACGCCACAAGCAATTCGTCAACAGCGTTTGGCACATAATATTGCGCCCTATGTGAAACAGATTGATACACTGGCAGGTGAAACGGAAGCACAGACCAATTACCTGTATTTAAGTTATCATGCTCAGAAACATGATTTGAAAGCGAGTGCAAAAAAAGCGGTATTGGTATTAGGGTCAGGGCCTTATAGTATCGGTTCATCGGTAGAGTTTGATTGGTGTGCAGTGAATACTGCACGCACGCTAAGAAAATTGGGTTATCAAACGTTGATGATTAACTCTAATCCAGAGACGGTCTCTACCGATTATGATGAATCGGATCGCCTCTACTTTGAGCAGCTGAGTTTTGAGCGCGTTTGTGATATTGCTACCTTTGAAAATCTTGAAGGGATTGTTGTTTCAGTTGGTGGCCAGATTGCTAATAATCTTGCGTTACCATTAAGCGAAGCTGGGTTTCCTATTTTAGGGACGAGTCCACATGATATTGAGCGTGCCGAGAATCGTGCTGAATTTTCAGCGTTGCTGCAGCAACTGGCAATTGATCAGCCTGAGTGGATGTCGGTAGTGAATACTGAGCAAGCAGAAGCTTTTGTGCAGCGAGTAGGATTTCCGGTACTGATTCGCCCCTCATTTGTGCTTTCTGGTGCAGCGATGAATGTCGTTAACGATAAAAGTGAGATGGCGCGCTATCTGCAGGAAGCTACCTGCGTCTCGCCAAACTATCCAGTAGTAATCTCAAAATTTATCAGTGATGCTAAAGAGCTGGAGATTGATGGTGTTGCCAGAGATGGAGAGATTGTTATCGAAGCGATCTCTGAACATATTGAAAATGCCGGTGTCCATTCAGGCGATGCTACGATTGTTTTGCCACCACAAAAACTTTATCTCGAGACCATCCGTCGTGCGAAAAAGATTGTCCGCCAGATAGTTAAGGCACTATCGATCTCAGGGCCGTTCAACGCACAATTAATTGCTAAAGAGAATGCCTTGAAAGTGATTGAGTGCAATGTGCGCGCATCACGCTCTCTGCCGTTTGCTTCAAAAGTGACGGGTTATAATTTTATTGATATTGCCACCCGGGTATTAATGGGGTGTTATAAAAAAGAGCGTTACCAGACATTAGAGTTGGATCATGTTGGTGTCAAAACACCACTGTTCTCTTATCAGCGTTTAAAAGGTGCTAATCCGGTTGCGCATGTTGAAATGGCTTCTACTGGTGAAGTAGCTTGTTTAGGACAAGATCTGCTTGATGCATTTTATCGTTCATGGCAAGCAACAGAGTTGTCAGTAGCGAAAAAACGCTTATTCGTTAGTGTTAGTGGTGAGCAGCGCAATAAGTTGGTTGACTATTTAGCTAAGTTGGAAACGATGGGTTGGGATATTTATGCTACCTGCAATACTCATGACTTTCTTGCTCGCCATGGTATTGGCTCCTATTTTGTTTATAAGATCAGCGACCAGGCAGAGCCGAGTGCAGCAACACTCATTGTTGAACGCAAAGTTAATTTGATTATTAATATTCCGGCTGCACATGCCCACCTTGATGAAAAGCAGGGTGGCGATGAGTTTAAATTGCGCCGCTTAGCAATTGATCACCACATTCCATTGATTACCAACTTGCAGACGGCACAAGTGATGTTGCAAGCGTTGATTGCGCTATATGAGGCGCCGGTTAGTATCACATCGTGGCAAGAGTTTATGAGTAAGCGACTTGAGAAGGAGAGCTAATGAGCGATAATCCCATTTTTCAGCGTAACCTTATCTCTACTTCAGATTTAAGTTTAGAAGAGATTGCATTGATTCTCGATACGACGCAGGCGGTGAAAACAGAACCCATGCCTACCTGTCTGCAGGGTAAAATTTTAGCCAGCTGCTTTTTCGAGCCTTCAACACGGACACGTCTCTCTTTTGAGTCTGCTATGTTGCGTCTCGGTGGCCAGGTGATCGGTTTTTCTAGTTCCAAGAATACTTCGATTCAGAAAAAGGAGTCATTAAGTGATTCCATTCGTATTATTAGTGCCTATGCGGATGCGATTGTTTTACGTCATCCTGCTGAAGGTGCAGCACGACTAGCCGCTGAGGTAAGCACCAAGCCGGTCATTAATGCCGGTGATGGCGCAAATCGGCATCCCTCACAAACACTCTTGGACCTATTTACCATTCGTGAAACGCAGGGGACATTAGAGGGGTTACGGATTGCATTTGTTGGTGACCTTAAATATGGTCGTACAGTGCACTCATTGACACAGGCGTGCGCACGGTATCCCAACACCCGTTTCTATTTTGTTGCACCAGATATGTTAACGATGCCAGACCATATTTGTGATTTATTGCGTGATCAGAGTATTAAATTCTCTTTTCATACTGATATTCAAGATATTGTTGATCATGTTGACATCCTTTACATGACACGTATTCAGCAAGAGCGTTTCGAGGCAGATGAGTTACGTAAGTTTCGTCAACGTTACCGCTTAACTGAGTCGATGGTTGCACAGGCTAAAAGTAATATGAGGATTCTTCATCCTCTACCACGCGTTGATGAGATTGATGGTGAGATTGATCATTCGCCGTATGCTTACTATTTCCAGCAAGCGGAAAATGGTCTCTATCTACGTCAGGCATTATTGGCACTATTGTTAAATCGACAATTTAGTCACTATCATGAGGGACATTATGCAGAAAAAACTGTCAGTTAATGCCATCGAGAACGGCACCGTAATTGATCACATTCCCGCAGGTCAAGCTATAGCGATTGTACGTCTGTTAAAGTTGTCTGACCATCAAAATCAAGTCACCATTGGCATTAACTTGAAAAGTGGTAGTCACGATTTGAAGGATCTGATTAAAATTGAAGGTCACCATCTTAGCGAGCGCGAAGCCCAATATATTGCGCTGTTTGCGCCTAAGGCGACCATTAACCTTATTAAAGATTTCACTGTTGTTGATAAACAGGCAGTTCAGCGTCCAGAGGCGATTCGCGGACTGTTCTCTTGTCCAAATTTACAATGCATTACCCATTCAGAGCCGGTAGTAACGCTATTTGAACATCAGCAACAGGGTGCATCGACTAAACTGCACTGCCACTATTGTGAAAAAAGTTTTTCTTATAAAACCATACAGGATTACCAGCGATGATTACTATTCGCCAAGTTAATTTGCCAGATGGCCCTGCGTTTGAATCGTTACGACAGCATCCCTACTATAATGCAGCAGAAAAAACACTCACTATTCCACATCAGGATGATCAGGTAATTGAAGGAAAAGAGTTAACACTTTTTCCTGGGCTGATTGATCCACATGTCCATTTTCGCACGCCTGGTCAGGAGTACAAAGAGGATTGGCGTACAGCAGCGTTAGCGGCACTGCGCGGCGGCTACAGTACAGTTTTTGATATGCCAAATAATATCCCTGCCTGTGTCAGTTTTGCGCGCCTGCAAGAAAAAAAATCCTTGATTGAACAGCAGATGGGAGAGGTAGGTGCGCCATTACGCTATGAATTATATATTGGTGCGGATAAAAATCATTTTGATGAGTTAGTCAAAGTGAAACCAGCGGTCGTTGCAGTAAAAGTATTTATGGGGTCAAGCACCGGCGATCTATTAATGGATGATGCAAGTAGTCTTCACGCTATTTTCTCTTTGGCCGCTCACCATGATATGTTAGTGGCTCTCCATGCCGAAGATGAAGAGATGATCTGTCAGCGCCAGCAGCAATTTGCTGGTCAGAGTAGTCATCATGTCCATTCGCAGATTCGCACGCCGGAAGTTGCTGCAGCAGCAATTAAACAGGTGGCAGAGTTGTGTCGACTTTATGGCACGCGAGCTTATGTGCTTCATGTTAGCAGTATACAGGAACTTGAGGTTTTAGCGGCAGCAAAACGTGAAGGGTTGACAATTTATGCAGAGACTTCACCGCACCATCTGTTTTTAAATGATCAGGCCTATGCTGAGCTTGGTGCTAAAGTACAAATGAATCCGCCATTGCGTTCACCTGAGCACCAACCAGCGCTGTTTGAAGCAATTGCCAATAATATTATTGATACCGTGGGTTCTGACCATGCACCGCATACTTTGGATGAGAAAGATCAACCCTATCCTGATTCTCCCTCAGGCGTCCCAGGTGTAGAGACCAATCTACCACTTCTCCTTAATGCCTATCATCAAGGTAAATTAACGTTAGATCAGATTGCTTCACTTTCCTGTCGCCGTGTGCAAACCATGTTTAATTACCATGATAATCGTGATGATCTACTTTTAGTCGATCTTAATGAAACACGT
>JANQHY010000317.1 GCA_028282395.1 Gammaproteobacteria bacterium | reverse complement strand
AAATGAATAAATTAGGGTTACCTGACAGTGTCATTGCAGCATAAAATCAATCCCAAGGGCAGCACCTTTGTTAAACGAAAAAGTCTGCAACAAAGCCGGACAAGCCGCGGGACGACGGGGTGTTGGTTTCGCGGGACGACGGTATATTGGTGTCACGGGATGACGATTTTGGGCGTCGCGGGATGGGGCTGTGAGTGCGCGATGGCGAGGTGCATGTGGTAGCCATTGGAACTCTGTGTGTATGGGATAACGTTGGAATTTTGTTAATGCATTTCATGATTAGAATAGTCATTACTATAAGTAGGGCTATTATTATCAACTACTCCATTCTGTGGTATTAATCCACCGTTATTTGTAACATCATTGAATTCTCGCTGTACAGGTGAAGTAATATCAGTATAGGGTTGCTGACTGAAATCATCCGTTGCAATATTGTTACCTCTGATGACGCCCCAGCCGCGCTTGATTGCCGTTGTCAGATTAGACCATAAATTCAGTGTATAATTGCCAACTCGCGCCGTTACCGTTTCTATGACTATCATCAGCGTCATTCCCATTGTGCCGGCAAAATAACCTAAGAAAACAAGATTCTCGACACTAATGTTATTTACTATCCACTGGTGAAAATTACCCATATGGCGGCTAATTGCCGATAAGGGTGCGGTAAAGAGATGGGCAAACGGGGCGGTCACCTGATTCGCCGTAGGGTTTGTAGCAGCAACACTGCCTTGACCACTGCTAGTGAAGAAAACTGCGGCAATGAGTGGTGCTAGCGCCACAAAGGTAAGAAGTTTATGTGCGGTACGCACAGGACTCTGCGTTAGCTTCTCAATGCAAAATAGTGTGTAAGTAAACTCACCATACTGATGCCAGCAGGTTTTCAACGGAGTTGCATCATAGATCCAAGCAGAATAGATAGCTTTCCAAGCCATTTTAGGTGTCCAGAGTAGTAGTGAGCTACATGCCCAAAATACCGTGGCAAGCGAAAAGAGCAATACGTTGGCAGTGAAGTAGAGGCCCATTGGGACTATCTCATAAAGAAAGGTATAACAGCTCTGAAACTCAAAGACAGTATTTGCCAGATTAGTAATTGCGGTTAAACATTTGGCGATAGTTGCTGAATGGCTGGCAGCGAAATGCCAAGTGAGCGTTGATAAGACTGCTGCAGCGATTCCACCAAATAGACCAATAGCACTGAGTGTTGCTAGAATTGACAACGATAGAAAAAGTAGAAAGAGAAACAACTTCACTAATCTTCTCGGTTTAAACGGGTATTTCAGTCCACGCTTAATCCAAGCAAAAAAAGTTTCATTCTCTTTAAATGCACAAAGCACCTTGAGCGACATCAACTTATCCCACCAGTCAGGGATATCATTTTTTATTAACCCAAGAACCAACCAGTAGAAAAGTGCGCTTAGGGCTAAGCCAAAGGTGATAGTAATAAATAATCCAATTGGTGGGCAGGCTGCAGCAGAGAATAATAATCCTAAGCCAATAAGATTGGAGTGGTAGGAGAGGAGTGCCAGCGTTGTTCCGGCGCTAATGCAGATAACGGTAGAGCCAATGAGAATAGTGTATCGCAGCACGGGCCATTGAGCTAGGAAGATGGATCCATCTCTTTTTTTACTAAATCTGCCTAAGCTAAACTCTTTACAGGTCATCTGAAAAGAGAGAAAAAACAGTGGAAAATTAATGATAAAACCTGATGCAAAGACGATGACGCCTAATGTTATCGCACCGATAGCAAATAGCGCGCTAGCAGCGATCAGTCCTTCAGCAATGCCTACCAATAATGCGATAATAATAGATAAAAGTTTCAGCCACCACTTCTTACGTCGATTGCGTGCTTTCTTTGCTTCATAATTGCGAATTTTTTCATTAATGTTTGCTTGATCATTGGGAAACCTATACAGGTAGTAATCCTCTGCACCATCAATATGGAGCGTATTGATTTCACTTCTATTCAGGCATTTCTGCGGTTTAATTATTAGAACGGCTGGTTGCCTATCTAACGATTTATAGTGGGCGCGGATAAAATGGTTAAGCTGTATTTTACCTTGACGGCGCTGATGTTCGGATAACTCTGCTTCGTTTAAATACCGCCAAATAGTGTTGAAGACCTCTTCATCTGCTTCTGAGCATTTCTCGATAAGTTCATCTGTCAGTTCACTTATCTGCCTGTCTGTTTCACAAGCACAATAAAGTAAGGTGAGTAGTTTAAAAAGTGCTTTCTCTTGCTTGCTATCGCCATAAGGGCGGCCAAGTAGGTTTCTTGTTGCTGAACGCCACGGGTGAGCTTTAATATAAGTTGAGACAGCGTTGATTGCATTGACCATCCTTGGTGCTGCCTCTTATTACTGTTAATGCTCGATTTTCTGTTTTCTTGGTGATAATAGCGAATAGACCACTGGAATAATAAAAATGGTTAAAAAAGTACCGATTGCTAAACCGCTAACAATGGTTAAACCCATTTGAAAGCGGCTATTGGAGCCAGCACCGGGAGATAATACTGCCAATGCTAACGGTAGGGCACCGAGCACCATTGAGACCGAGGTCATAATAATTGGGCGCAGACGTTGCGCAGCAGCAGTTAAAATGGCTTCAGTAAACTCGTAGCCACGCTGCTGTAACTGGTTAGCGAATTCAACAATCAGAATCGTCTGCTTACTCATCAGTCCCAACAGCGTCACTAGACCGATTTCGGTATAGATATTCAGTGAAACTGTGAGGCCACTAAAGGCTTTAAGTGTTAGTAAGGCACCGGTTAATGACAGTGGTACACTCAACATTACAATCAGTGGATCAATGAAGTTCTCGAACTGCATTGCCAGAATCAGATAGATGAAAACCACGGCGAAGATAAATACCTGTAACATCTTGCCTGATGCTTCAACGAGCTGACGCAGTTGACCCGCATAATCAACATGGACATTGTTTGGCAGATGACTTTTAGCAAGTTTATTTAAATGTTTGAGTGCATCGCCTAAAGTATATCCCGGTGACAAGTTAAGGTTAATGGTTGCTGAACGCAACTGTTGGAAGTGATTACGTGAGCGTAGCGCACTATCTTTCTTCACAGTAATCAGATTGCGGAGTGGCACCATTTCATTGTTGCTTGCACGAATATAAAGATTATTCAGATCATTTGGATTATTACGATATTGTGGCATGAGCTGTGGAATAACCTCATAGTTTTGGCCATCGAGACTAAAACGTGTAGTTGTCGGTTGACCCAAGAAAATACTCAGTGATTGAGCAACCTGTTGCATCGAAATACCCAGATTAGAGGTAAGGTCACGATCAATATTGAGATCTAATTCAGGTTTATCCATTTTTAGATCGGTATCGAGATAGAATTGTCCCGGCCACTGTTTGACTTTATTCATGAAGTCCTGCGTTACTTTATCGAGATAGTCATAACTGCCGGTGGTTTTTAATACATACTGTACTTGGACAAAGCCACTTGAGCCTGGCAATGTTGGTGGATTAAATGGAAAGGCACGCACGCCGGGAATAGTTTGCAATTGTGGTACCCAGCTAAATAGCAGTGGCATCGCGCGCATACGTGTGCCCCATGGTTTTAAAATAGCAACGGCAACAGCAGTATTGATACCCTGGAAACCATTTACCAATATTGTATGGCTGACCGCCGGGTTCTTTTTAAACATTTTACCAATGGTTTCACTGTGTTGCTCTGTATAATGTAAATTTGCTGCCGCCGGACCATTCATAATAGCAAACAGATAGCCTTGATCTTCAGGCGGTGCTAACTGTGTTGGTAGCGATTCGAAGGCAAAAACCCCAATAACATAAACAACCAGGCCAACAATTAATACACGCCAGCGCCAATTGAGAAATTTTCGCAGGACATTTTTATAACTTGTGGCGACCCGTTGTGAAATATCATCGACTTTTGCAGCAAAGCCACCAGAGACTTTTTCTGCTGAAATGAGTTTGTAGCACATCATTGGTGATAATACTAAGGCAATCACCCCTGAGATAAGGACTGTACAGGCGAGTGTCAGGGCAAATTCGCTAAACAGAATACCGGTGAGACCGGTGACAAAAGCAATTGGCAGATAAGCCGAGGCCAATGTTAGGGTCATAGCAATGACCGCGAAACGAATCTCACGTGCTCCCATAATAGCGGCTTTAAGTGGCGGTTCGCCCATCAGAATATGACGGTGAATATTTTCGGTAACGACAATAGCATCATCGACCACCAGACCAATCGCTAATACCGCTGCTAAAAGCGTCAGGGTATTGACACTGTAACCCAACATTAATAGTAGTGAGCAGACACTAATTAATGACAGCGGAATCGTAACCAGTGGCACAATAACCGTCCGCCATGAGCCGAGGAAGAGGAAGATAACCAAGGTAACGATAATCACCGCTTCAATAATGGTGACGTAGACCTCTTTAATGGATGCAGCAATAAACTGCGAGACATCATAAGAGAGTGCTAGCTTCATTCCTTTCGGTAGCATTTTTTCGGCATCAGGCATGACTGCACGCAAATTCTTAGCAACGACTAATGGGTTGGCGGTTGATTTGGGCAGAATCATCATGGTAACAGAAGACTCACCGTCCATGTATGAAGAGAAGTTATCATTTTGTGGGCCAAGTTCGGCATGGCCAATATCACGTAGGCGGGTAATCTGATTATTATCCTGTCGCAAGATAAGATCGTTGAACTCTTTAGCGCTATGCAGATCGGTATTGGTATAAATAGGGAACTCTTGTTCTTTTGTTTTAATTTTACCGGCAGTAGATTGAATATTGCTACTGGTCAAGGCATTGTAGATATCATTAGCAGTGATCGACTGTGCTGACATCAAATTGGGATCAAGCCAGATACGCATCGCATATTTAGTACTGCCGAAGATGTTAACGCTGCCGACACCTGATACCGAGAGCAGCATCGGTTTTAATACCGTCGTAAGAAAGTTACCCATCTGTACCGTTGACATATTCTTACTAGTGAATGAGAGATAGTACAGTGGTGTGGCATTGGGGTCATTTTTTTGAATAATCGGATCATTAATCTCTACGGGTAGCTCCCAACGTACCGAGGAGACCTGGGTATTAATATCACTGATGGCATCATTAATATTGTAACCGAGGCGTAAATTGACAGTAATAGTACTGGTACTGTAGGTGCTTGATGATTGCACATAGTCAATACCCTCGACACCAGCAATGGCGTTTTCAATCGGCGTGGTGACAAAGGCATCCATAATTCTTGAGCTTGCTCCGGGGTAAGTGGTAGTGACGGTGATTACCGAACTATCAATTTTAGGGAATTGTCTGACCGGTAATCTCACATAGGAGATTATGCCGACTAGGAGCATAATCAGGCAGATTGAGATAGAGAAAACCGGACGTTGAATAAAGAGGTCGGTAAAACTTTTTTTCTTCGATGCACTAGTTTGTTCTGTTTCCACGCAATTACCTCTTCTTCGATTTCTTATTCATCATTGTATCCGCTTGTGCCTGGGTTAAGACTTTATCACCGGGCTTAACTTTAATTTGCCCTTGGGCAATGATGGTGTCGCCAGGTGCTAATCCTCTCATGACAATGGTGCGATTATGATCAAGCTCTTCACCAGGCGTGATGAACTGCTGTTTAGCTACCTGTTTGTCATTTAGCAGATAAACATAACTACCTTGACGAGCATAGAGTATTGCCGTCGTTGGAATAACTACGGCGGGTTCTGGTTGCTCGAGATCAAGAGTGACATTGACGAAAGCACCTGGTAGCAGTTTATTACTGTGGTTAGGGATTGAGGCGCGTACACCGAGCATTCGCGTGCTTGAATCGATACTCGAGTCGGTAGCATAGATTTCGCCAATAAACTTCTCACCTGGGTAGGCGCGGCTGGTAACAGTGATTTTCTCGCCCACTTTTATCATGCCGAGGTAGTTGCCGGGCACACTAAAATCAACACGGAGAGGATCAATACTCTGTAGGTTGACAATGGGTTCGCCTATTGTCAGGTATTGACCAAGACTAACTAAACGTAAACCAAGTTTGCCAGAAAAGGGTGCTTTAAGGATATACTGTTTTAATTGTGCCTGCGATGACGCCACTTTGGCTTGACTCACATCAACATCGGCTTTTGCTTCATCAAGTGTTGATTGAGCAGCAAAATTGCGTTCAGCCAGCTTTTTCTCACGTTCATAGGTGAGTTTGTTCAGTTTAAGGTTGGCTTGATTCTGTGTCAGTGTTGCCTGCACCATATCGGGGAAGATTTCGATAATCGGTTGGCCTTTCTCAATAGATTGGCCCGATTTGAAGTAGAGTTTAGTCACGCGGCCACTGGCTTCAGCACTGATCATGGTGCCGTTATAAGCGGTGAGGGTGCCAATTGCTTGCAGTGAGGGCTGCCAATCAATCTGCTTTGCCTGGGTAGTGATTACCACTGGCGGCAATCGTGGAATCTCAAGTTTTTTAGCGCTGGCTACACTGGGTAGTAGTGCAAATGGCAGGAGCATAATAAGCCCCACGCGTACTATTTTTTTCATCAGCTTTCTCTTCTCCCGACCGGTTTATGAATATTAATGGATGACTATAAAGAAATAACCGTTACCACGCAATACGTTTAGCAGCAGTTCTTCATGTTGATTCTCTTTGACGGCATGTGCCAGTTCAGTGATATTGTGGATAGGTTGATTGTTCACTGAGACGATAATATCACCTGGACGCAGATCGGAGATCCAGGCTGGACTGTCATAATTAACATACGTTACCTCTGTGCCACTTACTTCGCCAAGCTCGGGATTGCTTAGGGTGATATTGCGTGTCGTGACACCATAAAGGAAAGGATGGTTTTCACGCATTGCATTTTTGCTGTCACTGTTATTAGTAATGGTGGCAGTACGATGCAGCGTTTTGCGATTACGGATGAACGTGATATTCACTTTTGAGCCGATACGTAATAATCCTACCTGGTTTTTAATCTCTGCTGCAGTTTCAATTTTATCGCCATTCGCTGCGATGATAATATCACCTGGTTTTAGTCCAGCTTTATCACCCGCTGAGAACGGTACAACAAAGGTGACGATAGCGCCTTTCTGTTGCGGTAGACCAAATGAGATCGCAAGGTTAGGCGTGAGTGTCTGTATCTGTACCCCAAGCATGCCGCGTTTGACTTTGCCATATTTGAGTAGTTGTTCTACCACGTCTTCTACAGTATTAGCAGGAATAGCCAAGCCAATGCCAACATTACCACCATCATGTGGCGCGATCATGGCTGTATTGATGCCGATTAGTTGGCCAGACATATTTACCAGTGCACCACCTGAATTACCTGGATTGATCGGTGCATCAGTTTGAATAAAATTCTCAAAGCCTTCGATACCAATACCACTACGATGTAAAGCGCTAATAATTCCAGAGGTAACGGTCTGCTTTAAATTAAACGGACTACCAATAGCGGCAACGAAATCACCAATTTGTAGTTTACTCGAGTCACCAAACGATAGCGCAGTGAGGTGTTTCGCTTTGATTGCCAAAAGTGCGACATCATGTGCATCATCATTGCCTATTTTATGGGCAAGGAAGCGACGCCCATCAGAAAGTGTTACTAATATCGATTTTGCCTGGTCAACAACATGTGCATTGGTGACAATTAACCCTTTATCGGCATCAATGATAACACCTGAACCGGCAGCTACGAATTTGTTACCATTAATATCAATTTGTGGTGTTTTGTGCGAATGTGAGTCCTCTTTTTTCTCTGGTTGCAGTTCCTGTGCATGTTTGCGAAAGGGGTCTTGATTGGGCGTTACTTCGCCCTGGACCAGCAGACTAACCACCGCTGGCATGGTTTTACGTAGCATGGGCGCAATCGTATTTTGCTGTGCCATTTTTTGGATAGGGATTTCAGCTTGTGCCGGTGTAATGACTAATAGCATGCTAGCAAGTAGTGTAATAGAGAAGGCTGCTTTAGCGATTAATAGGATCTGTTTCATGGTGATACTCTTAAAATTTCCCAGCTTATCGTTAACTCACCGATGGTACGGCAGTTTCACGCGATTGTCAAAGTATTGCCCCACTGCTGGGGCGAATGGGAGATTACCAATAAATGCTGCTTTTCCAGTTGCTGAAGCAGGGGATTGGCATCATGATGATTTCTGTTACAATCAGTAACATGTAAACAGATTTTCAGGGGTTAACAGCATTGTGATAAAGTGGCATGGATTGATACGAGGGACATTGGCAGTACTGTTGTCGGTTGTTGCATTGCAGGCTGTGGCGATTCCTGCGGCTAACCAGGCTAAGGTTGCGCTATCTCCAGCGCTAGGTTACGCCTGGTTTGATAGTAAGCGTGACCTCAATAGCAATTGGTTACCAAATGTTGCCCTTGGCTACTATGTTGATAACCATTGGCGCATACAATTTAGGCTCGGTGGCTTTAATGCGAATAGACGCAAAGGCGGCGCTAAAAGTGGTCACGGTATGCTTTATAGTGGTGATGGGTTCTATTATCTGTTTCCCCATTGGCGCGTTGAGCCCTACATTGTTGCTGGTTTAGGAACAATGGTATTGGATCACCCTCACCATAATGATGCTTCAGTTCAGGCCAATTTTTCTGCTGGTGGTGGATTGGAGTATTTTCTTGATCAGACCGCATCTCTCTTTGTTGGCGTGCGTGATCTCTATACGCCAGTAGGCGGCAAGAATGATATTACGGCTAATGTCGGCATCAGCTTTTTCCTTTTCCGTATACCGGTTGATTTTAGTAGAATTACCGGCTCTGGTCGGCAAGCAGCAGAGTCAACCCAGTCAAAAAGTCAGGCCGATGATGAGGGCATCATTACAGTTGGTCTTGATGACGATGGTTCTACTACCGACACTAGTACTAGTGCCGCTACTGATAGTAGTGGTAGCGCTGCACCGTCAGATGACGAGCATGGTGGTGTGATTGTTGTTGGTGCTGGAGGAGGCGTCACTAAAGAGGAGGCACCTCCATCAGTAGGTGCTTCACAGTCAGAGATTCGCCATTATCGTCATTAAAAGCCTCTAACGTGGCTGATAACGCGATGTAATTGGATAGCGCCAGTCACGGCCAAATGCTTTATTACTAACGCGCGTGCCTGGCGGAGCTTGGCGGCGTTTATATTCACTGTGAATTACCATAGCAATGACCTGTCTGACTACATCAGCATCAAAACCATTCGCAATGATAGACTCAATACTGCCGTTCTCTTCAACATACTGCTTTAAAATAGCATCGAGAATATCATAAGGGGGCAGGGTATCCTCATCTTTCTGTCCAGGTGCTAATTCTGCTGACGGTGGACGATCAATCACAGATTGTGGAATTACTGCTGACAAGGTATTGCGGTAGCGCGCCATTTGGTAAACTTGCGTTTTATAGAGATCCTTGAGAACGGCAAAGCCACCAGCCATATCGCCATAGAGGGTAGCATAACCAACAGCAAATTCACTTTTATTGCCAGTTACAAGTACTATTTGGCGGCGTTTATTAGCGATAGCCATCAACAGTGTGCCGCGAGTGCGTGCCTGTAAGTTCTCTTCGCTAGTGTCAGTGTCGGTACCGGCAAAAACCTCATCAAGCGTTGATAGATACTGATTAAATAGGTTATGAATCGGTAAAGTGTAGTAGTTGACACCTAATGCTTCGACCTCTTCCATTGCACCGCTTTTACTAATTTCCGCCGTGTAGTCAGAAGGCATAAAGACAGCGGTAACATTCTCTTTCCCAAGCGCATCAGTAGCAATAGCCAGTGTCAGGGCAGAATCGATACCACCAGAAAGGCCGACTAAGGCACTCTGAAAACCGCTTTTATGAACATAATCACGGGTACCTAATACTAATGCCTGATAAAGTTCAGCATCGCTGGATAGCGGCTTGGGCAGGTTACGCTGTTTAAGAATATTTCCGGCCTTATCGATAGTCAATGCAGCGAGTCCCTCTTCGTATTGTGGCAGGGAGTGACAGATATCACCATGACGGTCAAGTATGATGCTACCACCATCAAAGAGCAGTTCATCATGGCCACCAACCTGATTGACATAGACAATCGGAAGTTGATGCTGTTTCGCATGTTTACTAAGCATTTCTCGCCGCGTTTCGCGTTTACCGATGGCAAACGGTGAAGCATTTGGTACAATCAGTAGTTCAGCACCGGCTTCTTTCACTTGGTTAATCGGTTCACGGTGCCAGATATCTTCACAGATAAGTAGCCCGATTTTTTTCTCTTTAAGGTCAACAACCATACTGCCGCTGCCGGGATGAAAGTAGCGCCGTTCATCAAAAACTGAATAGTTGGGTAGACACTGTTTATGGTAGTTGGCGATAATTTTGTTGTCGCGAATCCAAGCGATACTATTAAAACGGGTTTTGGTGAGTGGATTTTCCACTTTGCCAGTGGCTTCAGCATAGCCAACGATGACATCAATACCTTGAGTTTCATTCATGATACGTTGTAGCGCCTGCTGAATCTGATTATAAAAATCCTGATGGTAAAGTAGATCCTCAGGTGGGTAACCGGGGATTGCCAGCTCATGGAAAACAATAACATCAGCCTTCATCTGGTCGCGTGCTTGTTGAGCCAGTTTAATGATTTTATTACTGTTGTTATCGATATCACCCACGGTGGAGTTAAATTGTGCAAAGGCAATAGTTAGTTGTGACATGGTTACCTCCTACTTCGGAACGTTATTTCGACATCGCTCCTTATCATCATATTTTCAGGAGAGCATCATATCATGAAAGCGTTTACTTTGTTAGAGCTTGTTGTCGTTCTACTGCTGATCATGCTATTAACAGCATTGGTGCTGCCTTCATGGCTAAGCGTCAATGACTTCAGCAGTGCTACGCGTGAAATGATGCAGTTGCGTCGCGCCATTAATTATACGCGTAGCATGGCAATTTATCAGAATAAAACTGCCCGTCTGCAGCCATTAGGACAGTGGCAGCAGGGTTATGTGGTAACGATCGGCGGGCGGGTGGTCAAACAGTTTTCCGTGCACAGTCGTGCTGCACGAATTGAGTGGAGCAGTTTTCCAGGTTACAACTATTTGGCGTTTACGTCACAAGGGTTTACGGCTAATCAGAATGGCACCTTTCGTTATCTCAATAAAAATGGCCAGACAGTTGAGAAGTTAGTAGTAAGCCAGTCGGGCAGAGTAAGAATAGAAGATTATTGCACCGGCAACAGTGCTGTGCTACTTTTTAGCCATTAACAACAGAGACACCGGTTAGGAAAAAAATGAATATGACAAAGTCACGCACAGCAGTGGGTATTATTGGCATCACTGGACGGATGGGGAAATTACTGGCGGAAACGCTTAATAGTAGTGACAATTATCAGGTCAAATATGGCTTTGCGCGTAACCACGCAAAAGATGTTGGGCAGGATTATCAACTATTGCCGCAGCTGTCAGAATTATTTGCTAACAGTGAGTATATTGTCGATTTCTCTACGGCAACATTAGTGAGTGAGCTATTACGCACAGCCGTATCATTAGAAAAGCCGCTGGTTATCTGCACGACGGGTTGGCAGCGTGAAGGTGAGCAACAGGCGCTGCTTGAACAGCTGTGCCAAAAAGTTCCTGTCGTAATTGCACCGAATACTAGCTTAGGCGCCTGTTTACAGCGTTTTCTTGCGATTAAAATGGCTAGCGCGTTGCCATTGGATTACGATATTGATATCCATGAAAAACATCATCGTCATAAAATTGATATTCCTTCCGGTACTGCCACAGCATTGGCACAAGCCATTGTTGATGAGCAGTTACGCCAGCACGCTGTGCAGTATGATTTTGGTGAACTCAAAGCAGGTGCTCGCCCCGATAACTATATTGGTATGAGTGTCCAGCGTAGTGGCCAACTGCCGGGTGAACATGAGATCAGTTTTACTAATGATGTTGAGATGTTATCGCTTAAACATATTTCATTTAGTCGCCAACTGTTTGCTAAAGGGGTGATACCGATACTCGATTGGTTGCGGCAGCAACAGCCAGTGCCTGGCTGTTACACGATGTTTGATGTATTAGGATTGGTGTAAATTAGCGTTTGTTATCATTCATCGTTTTGATGATGAGTAGGATTGGGAGTAGTAAGAGAGCTTTCATTTAGATCGTCTGTTCTGTTATCTTTATTTTCTTTCGAATGATGCATCATGCCGACTGTTTGTAGAGCACTTTGATTATGGTCAAAAGTTTTCCATGAGGGTTGTCGTTCTTTGTTTTCGTTAATGGCTTGCTGAAGGGGTTCTAGTGTTTTACTATTATCATCGGTTGTGTACTCTTTGAGCAGCTCTTTAATGGTGCGAAGAGTATTGGGGTTTTGACTCTCTTTGTCTACTTTTTGCCGATTAGCCATATTTTCACGTATTTCATCCAACTTTTTAAGATCTGCTGGCGCTGTTCGTACTTTGATCTCTGCATTAATCTCTTCTTCAGTTTTAAAGAAAGAAAGCCAGCCAAAATTTTTCCATTTTGGTGGAAGATTTGCTTTCGCCGCCTTCAGGGATTTGTTAATTTCATTGCTTAGGTTATTTATACCGATAAAAAAATTCGATTCTGTCGGGTTTTCTGCGTATTTTTCAAGACCGCTTTGTAGTTGATGGGCTTTTTCGCCAGGTTTTAATTCTTTAGGAAGTTCTTTTCCAGCTTTTTGAAATTCTTGCTTTTTCAGCTCGTGTAGTTTAACCACGGCCTCTGTTTTTCCGTTATCACTAATAGTATCGAAATGTACGGGTAATAGAGAGTGTAATACAAAACTTTCCACATCCGTTAAAAGTTTATCACTTTCTAATCTTTCAAGAAAATAGTCAATTAAATTGACATTGATAGTATGTTGTTGATCTTCTTCTAAATCTTGTGCATGTTCATCTGGGATATCTTTTACTAGGAGCCAGAGCGCATTTTTTTCTTTTTTATCGCTAGCGAAAAGTTTGGGATCATTTAGCGTCCCTTTAATATCAATATTTTTAAGATTTTTGTATATGTTGACCATAAAAATCTCCTCTATCTTATAGAATATATTCTATATTACAATTATAGACTATTATCATAGGGAGTTCAATTTAATTAAAATTAATCTCTAAAAATCAGCAGAATAGCTATCTGGAAATTTCCGCAGTAAAATTAGTGTTGATGACACTTAAAAATTAGCGTTGTGGTATAACTGGAATTTTTATTTATGTTTGCTGCGGAGGTGCTGACATTCGTTTGTGAAGTGCTATTTTCAATAGCAGAAATAGCAGCTAATTTTTTGCCAAAGTTATCATCGACGGTATACATGCGGACAAATTTATAGGAAGCATTCTGTTTACTGCAGAACCGTTCAGCTTGGTTTGTTGCGCCAAAACGTGCGCGTTGTGGGTTGTCTGAGGTTGCAGTTAAGCGGTAATCGCCGTTGGACGTTTTTGTCACGGTGCTTCCTATTACACAGCCGCTAAGTAGAGAAGTAAAAGCTAGTGCTAGTCCAGTTACTATTAATATTCTTTTACTAGCGTGTTTCATGATATTTCTTCTCCGATAATAATTTTTTATTAAGACTAATTTAACTTGCTGTTAATGTCAATTGGCTTAGTCAATGGCATCATCTGGTAATGTTTCATATTGCGGTAGATTATCACTGATCTCATACCAAGGTGCTTTGGAACCAACAAAAATGTGTGCAATAGGACGGCTTCCTGGATCCTGTTCAAGACCGCCAATTGGTAAGCCAATTTGATCAGCATTATCGTTATATAGGGTGATTAAATTGGAACCGCATACGCGACAAAAAGTTTGCATCACCTGTTCAGAGAGCGCATATTTTTTTAAGAGCGCTTCGCCTTTTAGCCAGTTAAAATCTTTACTGGCCACTGTGCATCGGGTTCTGAATGCTGCACCGTGCCAGCGCCGACATTGGGAGCAGTGACAATTGACGATCGGACCAAGCTCACCATTGATTTCATACGCAATCGCTTCGCAAAGACATTTTCCAGTGAGTTTTTTCATCTTTCATGTTTCCTAAATAGTGATAGCCTAGCAGTTTATTTATATTGATGCATTTCTTTTTTTTCCTCTCCCGTTTACGGGAGAGAGTTTTATTACTAATGCTTTTTCCATAGTCATTGCGAGCATGGCTAAGCAATTGTAAGTTCTGAAGTCACGAGTAACCGTGTTACTGGATCGCTTCGACGCTACGCATCTCCCGATGACGGAGTGTGCAGGGATATTTATGCAACAACTCCCGTTTATCGAGGAGGATCTACCATATTGCCTTGTGTGTGACAACACCCTATAATGGCGACTCTGAAACGAAAAATAGGAACTAAAATGTCTATAGATGTTGCTGTATTGGGCGCTACTGGCACGGTTGGGCAGAAAGCGATTGCGCTGTTGCGCGCTGCGCCGCAGTTTACCTTAAAAGAGTTGGTGGCTTCAGATAAACGTATTGGCCAATTATACGGTGAAGTCGTTGATTGGCGCGAGCCCCTAGCACCGCTTGATGAGACGGTTGCAGCGATCAAATTGTCAGCTGTCGAACAGCTGAGCGCTGAGTATGTTATCTCCTGTTTGCCAACAGAGGTGGCTGAACGTGTTGAGCCAATGTTAGCGCAGCAAGGGAAGAAGGTGTTTTCCAATGCCGGGGCATGGCGTATGGCGCCAGAGGTGCCACTATTGGTTCCGGAGATTAATGCGGCCCATTTAGCCTTAACCGCAAAACAGCAATATGGCGGCCATATTGTTACCAATCCTAACTGTGCTGCAGTGGGTGTGACCCTCGGGCTGGCACCATTATTACAACTTGGTGCGATTGAGCATGTTGGTGTGGTAACGCTACAATCTCTCAGTGGTGCTGGTTATCCTGGTGTTCCCTCATTTGATATAATTGGTAATACCGTGCCGCATATTAATAATGAAGCTGAGAAAATTAGTGAAGAGACAAAAAAAATTCTTGGTGCAATGGGCCAACCGGCAGATTTCGCTGTGACGGCACAGGTACACCGTGTTGCGGTCCTTTATGGCCACGTGGTGACACTGCAGGTAATGTTTAAACAGGCAGTTGATGTTGCCAATGCAGTTGCAGCGTATGAAGAGTGGAATAGTAAATTTGCCGATCTTTATCATCTCTATCAACAGCCCGGACAGCCGCAAGCGGCACGCCAGTTGACTCATGATGATATGCGTGTTCATATTGGCCATTTGCGCCAGGGTGATCTGCCTAATGTGCTGAATTTAATTGTGCTTACCCATAATTTAGTCAGAGGTGCTGCGGGTGCGGCCATTACTAATATGGAAGCCTATCTAAAATTCACCCAGGAAAACGCATGACAAGAAAAACCGTTGCAAAATTTGGTGGTAGCAGTGTTGAAACTGCGGATGCAATGCAGCAGGTTGCTGCAGTTGTTGAAAGCAATCGTGACATTGGTGTGGTAGTGCTGAGTGCTGTTGGCGGTATCACCAATCGCCTAGTTGCTTTCTGTCAGGCACCACATGATCAGCGTGGTGAGATGATAAATGAGATTGAAGCGATTCACTTGGCGATTGCTACCGCACTGGCATTGCCTGAGAAAGTCGCGCAAGCCATTCATCAGCAAGTGGGAAAGTTAACAGAGATTGATGGTGAGAACCTGAGTAATGAGGTTTTTGATGAGGTCCTGGCATTAGGCGAGCAGTTGTCAACACGATTAGTTGCTAGTCTATTAGAGGCGCGTGGTGCTCAGGTGCTTCTGCTTGATGTCAGAAAAGTGATGATTACCGATGACCATTTTGGTAAAGCGGTGCCTGATTTGGCAGTCATTAAGCAGCGCTGTAATGAATTTATTGCTAGCGTTGATGATACCACCATTGTTGTCACGCAAGGATTTATTGGCGCAACAGCCGATGGTCGAACCACAACGTTGGGTCGTGGTGGCAGTGATTTTACGGCTGCGTTATTGGCGGAAGCTTTAGCGTGTGATCAGTTGGCGATCTATACCGATGTGAGTGGTGTCTATACCATGGATCCCAATATTGTTACTAATGCCCATCCGATTGCACAGATCAGTTTTCAGGAGATGGCGGAGATGGCTAATTTTGGCGCTAAGATTTTACATCCGGCGACATTGGAACCCTGTATCCGTTCGGCGATTCCGGTGCGAATCTTATCAACATTTGCCGCTGATAGTGATGGCACGTTAATTACATTAGCTAAGCGTGATGACACAGCACCGCCGTTAGTTCATGCCATAACGCTGCGCAAAAAACAGATTTTGGTAACAATAAAAAGTTTAAACATGTTAAATGCCTGTGGTTTTCTTGCCAAAGTGTTTACTATTTTGGCCGACCATAAAATCAGTGTTGATCTGTTAACGACTAGTGAGGTAAGTGTCGCGCTCACCATTGATGGGGCTAGTCTTGGCTCGCACGAAAATAACCCATTTAAAAATCAGATTGTTTTAAATGCACTACATGAATTTTCACAAACCGTTGTTGAAGAGGAGTTGACGCTTCTTGCTGTGATTGGTATCGGCTTAAATCGCCCAGGTATGACACAACGTATTTTAGCAAAATTAAAAGGCTATTTTATCCGCTTGATCTGTTATGGTGCCAGTGCCTCAAGTATTGGTATTCTGGTGAAGCAGCGTGATGCCAATGCTATTGCAACACTACTGCATGAGGATCTTATTGAAGGCGATCGTTACCAGGTGTAACGATAGCTTATGGACAGTTAATCCCACTGCCATCTTGAAAACAGATAATACCGCTGCCCGACAGTGTTGCACTGGTGCCACCATTTAGACTCTCCAGTGCTGCTTCATTCAGTGTGTCAGTGAAATCTATTTTGCCGCTGTTGGCGGTAATAGAAAACCCTGACATGCCGGCAGCAAAACTAAGAGAGTTATTGGCGATTGTATGAACGCTGATGGTGCCATCATTGTTAGTAACAAATACTACGGCATTGCCATTAGCAGAGCTGATGGTGTTATTAGTAAAGTTGCCATTATATTGTATATTTGAGGAGTCACCATTAGCATTAGTATCAACGCCTAGGGTTGTGATGGCATTTAGGGCATGAATTTGATTGTTAGAAAAACTTCCATTATAAATAATGTTTGCCGAGCCGGGGGATATTGTCGAGGTATTTTGTACGGCATTCTCTACTCCAACGGCTTTAACAGTACCGTTGGCGCTGATTTGATTATTGCTAAAATCACCATTAAAGACAATTTGTACTGTGTCACTGTTTTGAGAAGAGGCAAAAATCAGATTACTTACCCCGGTAGCATTTCCGTTGAAACCGGTTGCTGTTGCCTGAATTTGATTATCACTAAATGCACCATTAAAATTCAGCTGAGCGTCTTTAGCAAATGGATCAACACTTTCAACACCATTTTGGACACCAATAACAGTATTGTCACCCGAAGCGGTTATCTGATTATTGCTAAAAGCGCCATTAAAATTAATAATTGTTGTCGTATCTTGAAACAACCCGACATCGTCAGAGAAGTTTTTTACACCGATGACGCTATTAGTGCTTCCGCTTGAGGTTGCATTAATGATGTTATGGCTAAAATTGCCATTAAAATTAATAGTGGCTGTTGTCGGCGCGAGAATGCCGACAGCATCTGCCTCATTGAGAACAGCAATGACATCACCATTACCACTGCCTGTCGCATTAATGGTATTGTGGGCAAAATCACCGCTATAGACTAGTGCGCCACCATTTTCAGCGTGATTGAATACGCCGTAGAGATCGCCGGTCGAATTACGTGAAGCGTTAACGGTATTATTGGTAAAACCTGTTACGGTTAATAAGCTATTACTGCCAGTGGCTTCAAGCGTTATTGCTGCGCGTAGTCCGGAAGCGTCACTCAGTAAATCGGTATTGAAAGTACTGTTCTGGACATTCACTGTACCTGATTGATTGCTGCCAACGGAGATGTAGAGTGCGCCATTAGTCGTGACATGGTTGAGTGATAATGTTCCAAAGCCATCGCCATTGTTATTGGTAATGGCTTCTTCCCCGGCAGTGCCTTCTCCTTCAGTCGGATTCGTGATTAGATTGATATACTGAAGTGAAACATCTTGTGCATTGCTGACCAGCTGGATTAATGTTTGACCTGACGCAGCAATCAGTGTGCCATTATGTCCCAGTGTATTTAGCCTAAAGTTGCAGCCGCCAACATTAAAATTAAAAGCACCGCCGGTCACAACCATGTTGCGGCCACTGCCTAAATCGAGCGTACTGGCCATTTGAATGCTGTTCTGTACTGCAATGATGTCAATATTGCTGTCTGCCGCTGCCGCTTGAACGGCATCGGCGTTTGAAACATATTTAACATTCGCAATGTGGCCATTCATATACAGGTAACGCAGATCATCGTGATAACTGACCGTGGTGGTCTCCATGCGGCGGCGGATCGGATCGATCATATGACGAGAGACTCCTTGTAAGCGATAAGAGGAGTTGGGTAGGAGATTAGTAGTGAGACGGATGCCACCATACCAGGTGGTGCCGTTAGGTTTGTCATAACGTACTTCACTTTCTAAGCTGACCCGGTTAAATAGCCATAATAATCGATGGTGATTGTGGGGGAACCAGTTATATTCGGCGCGTGCTTTCGGACCGGTTACTGTCGGTGCAGAGCCGTAACGGAAAAAATAGCCGCCGCCATAGAGTGCTAATCCACGCCACAAGTCATAATAACCCACTTCGGCATCGACACCGGGTAGCGCCACTTCATGACCACAGCCATAAAGAATATGGCCCACAGCATCTGAATTGGGATCATTTGAACCCACTGGCCGTGTCGCAACTTGCGCATTAGCGTCTTCATCAAATTGATTGATTTCCCCAAGTGGTATATAGAGGTTGCTACCAATGAACCACTGATTATGCCAGAATTCTTCACCGACAGTGACTTGATTAAACCAATTATCGCCATCACTATGAAAGCGATCATAGTCAGCATGAAAGCCAAGCATATTCCAGTGAGTTTGCTGATTACTGCTGGTGCTAAATAGTCGGCGATAACCTAATGCACCGCCGCCACTAAAGCGCGAAGTGCCATGGGCATAACTGCGTAGCGTACCGTAAAAGAGCTGTTTACCATGAGTATTAAAAGGGACAAATAGTGTTGCAACACCAGCCGGGTAAGGGTGGTCATTAAACAGATAACCACCAAGATCAATATGAGGTGAGTAATCGGGTGATTGAAATGCTTGTTGTAGCTCTTGTGTAAGTGTACTAAGTGATGATGAGGTATGTAGCGACGAGTTTGTAACAACAGCATTGGCTGAGTGGCTGATAGTTAACGCAAGTAGTCCAACTATTACCTTGGGGGTGGCAACACGTTGCTGTCTCATTGCTGCTCCTTTTTACAAACGGACCAGTTGGCCCAACTATT
>JANQHY010000300.1 GCA_028282395.1 Gammaproteobacteria bacterium | reverse complement strand
GAAGCACTATGGCATGCAATTATTCGTAAAAACTACGGCTGTTCGCATTTTATTGTTGGTCGTGATCATGCTGGTCCAGGTAAAGATGAGAACCAAGAGGATTTTTATGGCCATTATGATGCCCAAGAGCTAGTCAAACAGTATCAGGATGAGATTGAGATAGAGATGGTGCCATTTCAGGAGATGGTCTATTTAGCTAAGAAGGAGAAGTATGTTCCGGTTAGTGAGGTTAAGGATGGCGAGAAAGTTTTAAAGATATCTGGTACAGAGTTGCGCCATCGTTTACAGAAAGGGCTTGATATTCCGCCCTGGTTTTCCTATCCAGAAGTCATTGCTGAATTAAGGAAAAAGCATCCACCGAAATCTCACCGTGGCTTTACACTGTTTTTTACCGGTTTGTCAGGTGCGGGTAAATCAACGATTGCGAATGCCGTATTAGCGAAATTGATGGAGTATGAAACGCGTGCAGTGACACTTTTAGATGGTGATATTGTGCGACGTAAGCTATCAAGTGAATTGGGTTTTAGTAAAGCGCATCGTGATTTGAACATACTACGTATTGGTTATGTTGCCAGTGAGATAACTAAAAATGGAGGTATTGCGATTTGTGCTGCGATTGCCCCCTATGAATCAATGCGTCAACAGGTGCGTGAAGAGATCTCTGCTCAAGGGGGATTTATTGAAATTTATGTATCAACGAGTTTAGAGCTGTGTGAGCAGCGTGATCGCAAAGGATTATATGCCAAAGCGCGCGCTGGTTTTATCAAGGGCTTTACTGGCATAGACGATCCCTATGAAGTACCAAGTAACCCTGAATTAGTTATTGATACAGCAAATACTTCGGTGTTTGACGCGGTAGAAAAAATTTTGCGGACACTTGAAATACTTGGCTATCGTCAAGAAATCAATGCAAGCTGTTCTCTGCTAGCAGAGGAGAGTTTGTAGAGAAGAAGAAAGGCAGAGACGGTGCGCGCTTTGATATTAGCAGGCTTGTCTCTCATTGCGTGCGCATAAACGCTTATTGTAAATAATAATCATTAAGCCAAGAAATAGTACTCCAGCACCAATGAACATAAAGTTTTTGGGAATCTGTTGCCAGATCATCCAGTCATACAACGCAGAGAACACAATAGCGGTGAGTGCAAAAGGAGAGAGAACATAGGAGGGGGCATACTTGAATGCTAATGTATAGCATAAGGTAAATAGCGCGCCAAAAATAGAGATGTATATCAGGTCAATGGCTTGAGACCAGGTAGGCATTTGCCAATCAAAAGGCAATGTGCAAGCTAATATCAGTGTCGTTACAAGAAAATAGTAAAAAAGGATTTGATTGGTATTATTGGATTGATAAGTTTTGTTGGTCGCAAGATTTGCCAGCCCTTGTAACATCCCAGATAATACGCCTAATAATGCTACCGAGTGGAAAATTGATGAATTTGGATGGAAGATAATAACGATGCCGGCCATTGCAGTAAAAATGCCTAGCCATAAAAGTCTACTGATTTTTTCATTAAACAGAATCAAGGCGAATAGCGGAATGTATATTGGCGCGCTCATGACAAGCAGTGTTGCATTTGATAAATTCATATCTTTCATGACATAGAAATACAGCGCCATACTGGATGCGCCACCGATAATTCTGATAATTAACCAAGAAGGTGCTTTAATTTTATATGAAAATTTTTTATCCATCTTTAAAAATGGTAAGAAAAATAGCAGGCTCAAGAGGAATCGAAAAAAGATCACCTCATTCCAGGCAAGATCGCCATGGAGGCGTTTGACAAATACTACCATCGTTGCCATGCACCATGCGCCTAATAGAAGAATAATAATTCCAAGGGTATAGTGATGCCCTGTTTCGGTTATCTTATTCATTATTAATGGTATTCTTTGATAGTTGTCAAACATCTTCTGGCGCCACCTTAGCGCTTTTTGCAATAATAGTCAATATAAAACTGCTGGGATGGTAGGATGTAAATCGTTGCAAAAATATTATTTAATTCCGACAGTAGGTCTCTTTAACAAAGAAAACTGCTGTACTGAATGCGATACAATAGAGTATTGGCATGAAAATAAACCCCACTCTAAAATCACTCACTGTCAAGTGGCCAGTATGAGATCTAGCAGACCAGTAAATAAAATAGCTCGCTAACGGCTCAATGATGGCAATAAATAGCGATATCATGCCATTATTAAAACCTAGTGCGGTGCCTTTTGTGCCTAAATCAGTGTGTTCAGCAATAGTAGCAAAACCGATGCTCTGTCCTGAGGCAGCGATGCCTAAACCGATAAATAAAAGTGCATAGCCCAACTTTATATGGGTTAACGGCAAATAGGTTATTGCTAATGAGATGAGAATGCCAAGTAGTGCACAAATAATAAGAATGGGTTTGCGTCGCTGCATCAAGTCTGATAATGCACCGAGTAGTGGGCAACTTATTGCGTAGGACAACCAGGCTAATGAAATTATGTCAGCAGCTCGAGTTTGTGATAACCCTTGTGCCTGTAGATATTCAGTGCCCCAGATAACACCAAGGAATGCCATGGAAACATAAACTGTTGCAGAGTAGATGGAGACGTGCCACACTTGTAAATTCTTAATCAATTTAATCAGACGATGTTTTAGAGGGCTAAGTTGTTTGGAGAAAGCAGGTCCTTGTTGGCGCTCTTTTGGCCTGTTTTTAACAACAACTAATATTACCATAGCCAGCGCTGTCCCTAACACACTTACCAGAGTAAGCATGTTGCGCCAACTCTGGTGGGAGGCAATCATCATCGAAACTAATGGGCCGCCTGCAAGTATTGGCCCTATTGTGCCGATGAACTGAGAGGCACCAGCAAAAAAACCAAAATAGCGCTTAGGTAGCCATGTTGCTGCAATAATTAACAGGCAAACAAATGCAAAAGATGAACCGAACCCCATAAGCAGTCGGCTAATTAATGCCGAAGAGAATCCGCTTGAATGAGCAAATAGAAAGGTTGCGCCCGCACAGATAATTGTAGCACTAGTCAAGATAATGCGTATACCGAACTTATCCGTTAGAATGCCAACAGGTACCTGCATCACACCATAAGAGATACAGTATGCGGCGCCAATAATGGCGAAGGTTTCTGCATTTAACTTGAGATCGGGGATGATTTGGTGAGCGACACTGCCAATAAAGGTTCGCAGAAAGAATTCATACAGAAAGAAAAGTGCAGCAAGCAGCCAAATAACAAGGCCGCGTAGTGAAATAGGGGAGAAATGAAAAGAAGTTTGCATAGTTTACCTTTATACAGTAATTGATTAGTAGCAGCTTGTGATATACCTTGTGGCTACTGTAATCATATAATCGTTAGATTGCAAGCGAGAGTAATCAAATATATTTGGCAAAATTACTGTTGAGGGCATATTTAGTGGTCTGGGCTAAAGATTTTTGCTCCAATGATGTAGCTTTTCAAGAAATAGCTTAGGATGTTGCTGTGCACAGAAATGTGAACTAGCAGAAGCTATAACATGGATAGGTACATCATTTTCCTTGAGAAAAGGTAAACTTTGCAATTGATTGCCGGTTTCGGCAATACAGTAGAGTTTTGGTATATTAAGCTTAACAAATTCATGTCCAATACGATTGGTGAATTCTGCATTTTTCACTTCGGTGGCAAGTCGTCTCATCTCTAGGCAGTTCTCAGTAAAATTACGCATGGTGGTTAATTGCAATCCTGCATGATAGATTTTTAA